>NZ_JBSFTC010000211.1:0-20456 GCF_053590415.1 Nonomuraea sp. NPDC003201 | reverse complement strand
GGCAGATCGTCAGCGGGGGCCGGGACATGATCGGCGTGATCCCTCCGGAAAGATTCGACATCGAAACCCCCATCCTTTACGGCTGCGCACGGTGGGCCGCGCGCCGATCTTCAGGCCCATCCTTTACGGCTGCGCACGGTGGGCCGCACGCGCCGACGTCGGTGACCGTCCGTCCTGGCCGGTCGTGAAGGCTCACGGGTCGCTCGCCGTGACGACGCGCATCCTGGGCCGGCTCCGTGGTTTCTCCCGGCCGCGGAGCCGGTCCGGCGTCAGGTGCCGAGGATGCCGGCGGCCCGCTCGCGCATCTCCACCTTGCGGATCTTGCCGGTGACCGTCATGGGGAACGCGTCCACCACGTGCACGTACCGGGGGATCTTGTAGTGGGCCAGGCGGCCCGCGCAGAACTCCCTGACCCGCTCGGCCGTCAGCGGCTCGACGCCCGGCCGCATGACGATCCAGGCCATCAGCTCCTCCCCGTACTTCTCGTCGGGCACCCCGATCACCTGCACGTCGGCGACGTCCGGGTGGCCGTAGAGGAACTCCTCGATCTCGCGCGGGTAGATGTTCTCGCCGCCACGGATCACCATGTCCTTGATGCGGCCCACGATGCTGACGTAGCCGTCGGCGTCCATGGTGGCCAGGTCGCCGGTGTGCATCCAGCGGGCGGCGTCGATGGCCTCGGCCGTGGCGTCGGGCTGGGCCCAGTAGCCGAGCATGACCGAGTAGCCGCGGGTGCACAGCTCGCCCGGCACGCCGCGGGGGAGCGCCAGCCGGGTCTCCGGGTCGACGACCTTGACCTCGATGTGCGGCATGACCCGGCCGACGGTCTCGGTGCGGCGGGCCAGGCCGTCGTCGCGGCGGGTCATCGTGGACACGGGGGAGGTCTCGGTCATGCCGTAGCAGATGGCGACCTCGGTCATGTTCATCTCGCTGACGACGCGTTTCATGACCTCGACGGGGCACGGGGATCCGGCCATGATGCCCGTTCTGAGCGTCGAAAGATCGAAATTTCCGGACCCGGTCAGCAGGGCCAGTTCGGCGATGAACATCGTCGGCACCCCGTACAGGGACGTGCACCTCTCGGCCTGCACGGCGCTCAGCGTCGCCTCCGGGTCGAACCCCGGCGAGGGCAGCACCACGCACGAGCCGTGCGAGGTCGCGCCGAGGTTGCCCATGACCATCCCGAAGCAGTGGTAGAGCGGCACCGGCAGGCACACCCGGTCGGCCTCGGTGTAGCCGAGCAGCTCGCCGACGAAGTAGCCGTTGTTGAGGATGTTGTGGTGGGACAGCGTGGCGCCCTTGGGGAAGCCGGTCGTGCCCGAGGTGTACTGGATGTTGATCGGGTCGTCGAACGTCAGCCGCGCCGCCCGCTCCGCCAGCAGGGCCGGGTCGGCGCGCCTGCCGCTCTCGACCAGCTCGTCCCAGCCGGGCCCGCCGATGAACACCGCCTCCCCGAACCCGATCTCGTCGATCATCGCCCGGTAGTCGCTGCTCTTGTGCGTGACCGCGCTGACGAGCAGCCGCATGCTCGACTGCTTGACGACGTAGGCCAGCTCGTGGGCCCGGTACGCGGGATTGACGTTCACCAGGATCGCGCCGATCTTGGCGGTGGCGTACTGGACGAGCACCCATTCCGCGCAGTTGGGCGCCCAGATGCCGACCCGGTCGCCCTTGCCGATGCCGCGGGCCAGCAGGCCGAGCGCCACCTCGTTCACGGCGGCGTCGAGCTGCGCGTACGTCCAGCGGCGCCCGGCCGCCACGTCCACCAGCGCCTCGCGCTCGCCGAACCGCGCCACGGTGCGCTCGAAGTTCTCGCCGATCGTCTCGCCCAGCAGGGGGACCCCGGACACGCCCGAGGCGTACGAGAGCAGTGCGTCAGCCATGAACGGAGAATTCCCCCGCCCACGGTCCCGCACCACCCCCTTTCGGGGGTGGCTCTCCGCCATGGGCCTCGTCCATGCTGGACCCATGGCCGCACCGTACGCGCCCATCGATCGTGAGGCGTTCCAGACCGCCGTCGGCCGGCTGCGCCGGGCGACGGGCCTGCCGGTGGTGTTCGGCGGCGTGGTGGGGTCCCGCTCGCTCGGCGTGACGCTGACGGAGTTCAGCGGAACCCTGACCGGCGCGCTGCGCGGCCTGGTCGTCGGCGCGGGCAACGGGCTCGGCGGCCGGGTGATCACCACCGCGCGTCCCGGCACCGTCGACGACTACGCCGCCGACCCGCGCATCAGCCACGAGTACGACAAACCGGTGATCGCCGAGGGGCTGCGGGCCATCGCGGCGGTGCCGGTCACGGTGGACGGCGGCGTGTCCGGCGTCCTGTACGGCGGGATCCGCGAGCCCCTGTCGATCAGCGACCGCGTGGTGGACGCCATGACCCAGGTCGCCGCGCGGGTGGGCTTCGAGCTGGCCGTCAGGCGGGAGGTGGAGCGGCGGCTGGCCGAGATGGAGACCGCGGCGATCACCCGGGCCGCCCGCGAGTCGCCGTCCGCCGGCGAGTGGGAGGCGGTCCGCCAGGCGCACGCCCAGCTCAGGGCCATCACCCAGGACGTCGCCGACGCCGCGCTCCGGGCCCGGCTCCAGGACGTGTGCGACCGGCTGGCCCGCCCGGACGGCCGGACCCCGGAGCGGCCGAGCCCGCTGTCGCCGCGCGAGCTCGACGTCCTCGCCCTGGTCGCCGTGGGCTGCGGCAACGCGGAGACCGGGGAGAGGCTCGGGATCCGGGCCGAGACGGTCAAGAGCTACCTGCGCAACGCGATGCGCAAGCTGGGGACGCACACCCGCATGGAGACGGTGATCGCCGCCCGCCACCGCGGCTTCCTGCCCTGACCGGCGCTCAGTTGCCCTGCGGGTGGGTGCTCCAGTACTCGTCGGCGGCGGCCTGGATGTCCGTCAGGACCTTCTGGTAGGTGTCCGGCTTGACGACGAAGGCGCCGAAGCCGTCCAGCGCGGCGGTGAGCACCGGGGGCGGGGTGGCCTCGAAGTAGCGGTTCACCAGGCGATAGTCGCCGCTGCCCGCGGCCTTGCTGACCTCGGCGATGGCCTGGTCGGCGATGGCGACCTTGGGGTTGGCCGACACGTCGCCCCTGGCCGTGGCCCACTTCTCCTGGGCGGACGAGCTCACCCACCACTTGAGGTATTTGGTGCTCGCGTCGGGGTCGGGCGCCTTGGCCAGCGAGCAGAGCGGGCCGCTCTCGAAGATCATCGAGGTCTTGGGCAGCGCGGGGTTGACGTTCGGGATGACGAAGAAGCCGTAGTCGGTGCCCGCCTTCATGTCGCGCTGCGTCATGCTCGTGTTGAACCACGTGCCGAACGACACCATCGCGGCCTTGCCGGTCTTGAGCACGTCACCCGGGTCGGTCTTGTCGCCGGGGTTGTTGAAGTAGCCGGCGTCGATCATCGACTTCCACCGCTTCATCACCTCGACCACGCCGGGGTCGGTGTACTTCGCCTGACCGGCCGAGAGGCGGTCGTAGAGGTCGGGGTCGGTGCCGGCCAGGAGCTGCTCGAACCAGACGAAGGAGAACAGCACGCTGGTGTGGTAGAAGGCCTTGACGCCGTTCTTCTTCAGCGTCTCGGCGACCTTGACCAGTTCGTCCCATGTCGCCGGCGGCTTGAGCTGGTACTTGTCGAAGACGCTCTTGTTGTAGAACATGCCCCAGTACGCCGCGTTCAGCGGCACGCAGTACTGCTTGCCGCTCACCGTGTAGTACTTGGCCAGGTCGGCGGACAGGTCGCCGTTCTTGATCGCCTCCTGCCAGATGGCGGTCGTGTCGGAGACCTGCTTCTGCGCGACGATCTCGGCCAGCCGCCCGCCCGTCGTCCAGGTGAACAGGTCGGGCTTCACGTCCGTGCGGAACGACGCCTTGATGAAGGCCTGGTACGTCGGCTCGTCGGTGTAGCCGACCGGCTTCATGGACAGGCCGATCTGCTGCTTGGACAGGCTGCCCATCTCGTCGAAGTATTTGCTCCAGGCGCCCTTGTCGTTGTAGAGCTTCAGCTCCGTCTTGCCGGCGGCCTGCTTGGGCGCGGATCCGCCGGAGGAGCAGGCGGTGAGTGCGAGGCAGATGACGGCGGCTACACCAAGTGACCGGATCATGCCCGGCCTCCTCTTCGATCTTGGGGGGATTAAGTCATCTAATCACTTGATGTCTTGGCTGTCCAGAGGGACGACGGCTCGCCGCGTAACCTCCCGGTAACATCGCGGGGCCATGCCGTACCGCTCCTGGAAGAGCCGGCCGAAATACGACTGGCCGGAGAAGCCGCAGCGCTGGGCGATCCGCCCGATGCCCTCCGTCGTCGTGGTCAGCAGCAGGGCGGCGTGCTCCAGCCGCCGCCCGACCACGAACCCGATCGGCGTGCACCCGTAGTGCCTGCGCATCGAGCGGGCCAGATGCCCCGGGCTGACGGCGGCGAGGGACTGCAGCCGGGGCAGGCCCTCGCGCAGGTTCTCCTCGAGCCGCATCGCGACGCAGGCCGAGACCAGCCAGCCGGGCCGCCGGTCCACGGCCGTCCCGTCGGCGCCCTCCAGCAGCGGGACGACCGCGGTCAGCAGCCCGACCAGGTCGAGCACGCGGGGCACGCCGGAGTAGGCGGCCAGCAGGCGGGCGAACTCCGCCGCCACCGGCCCGTCCAGGCCGGCGCGGGCCGACAGCGGAAGCTCCCGGCGGTCCCAGTCCGCCGGTCCCGCCAGCCCCGCCAGGTCGGCGAAGGCCCGCCAGCGCTCGCTCGGGAAGGCGATGTTGACGAAGCGCATGCCGTCGGCCGAGGCGAACTCGTGCCGGTCGTGCGGCCGTACCAGCAGCATGTCCCCGGCGCGCAGCGGCTGCTCCGCCTCGCCGACCCGCTGCACGCCCGCCCCCGCGGTCACGAAGACCAGCTCGTGGAAGTCGGCGTGGGAGTGCGGCTCCGGCCGGTCCCTGCGGCCACCCTTCACCGGCACCAGGGCCGCGTGGTACGGCAGGCCGGCCGCGAACTCGACCCAGCGCAGGACGGTGGGCATGTCAGGAAATTAATACTTGTGGAGCGGTGATTACTAGTAACCCGTCCCGCGAAGACCGAAGAATCCGAGTGACGCCCCACCCTCACAAGGAGCGCATGGTGAGAGTCGACCGGACCCTTCAGGACTACGACCGCGACGGCTACACGATCTTCCGTGACGTCCTCGACCCCGACCTGATCGCCGAGGCGAGCGAGCACGTCGCCTGGCTCCAGGCCAGGCACCCCGACCTGAACGGCGAGGACCTGGGCACCGAGCTGGTCGCCCGCGACCCCTTCTGGGTGCGGCTGGTCGGCGATGACCGGCTGCTGGACATCGCCGAGCTCTTCGTCGGCTCCGACATCGCGCTGTTCGCCTCGCACTACATCAGCAAGCCGCCCTTCTCCGGCAAGCCGGTCCTGTGGCACCAGGACGGCGCGTACTGGCCGCTGGAGCCGATGCGCGTCGTCACGCTCTGGCTGGCCGTGGACGACGCCACGACGGAGAACGGCTGCCTGCGCGTGATCCCCGGCTCGCACCGGCAGGACCTGCACGAGTTGCGGCAGCGCGACGACATCGACAACGTGCTGGGCTCGGAGAGCGCGGTGACGGTGGACGAGTCACAGGCCGTGGACCTCGTCCTGGCGGCCGGCGACGTGGAGGTCCACCACCCCAACATCCTGCACGCCTCCAACGCCAACACCTCGCCGCGCCGCCGCTGCGGCCTGACCATCCGCTACATCCCGACCTCGACCCGGATCACCAGCGAGGAGCAGCCGTTCGTCTCGGCCCTGCTGTTCCGCGGGGACCCGGGCGTGAACGTCTACCAGCCGTTCCCCGCGTACGTGGAGGGCGAGCACATGCCCTTCGCCACACCGCGTAGACATATCCAGTGACATGTGGGCAAACTAACGGCTGTTACATTCTTTGCACAACGGAAGGATGCGGGGCCGATGACCGCCGCTGCATGGGGCCTGGGCACGGTCGCGCTGCCGGCGTTCGGGCCGCCGTCAGCGGTGCTCACGCCGGTGCTCGGCGTCTGCCTGATGGCGGCCTTCGCCATCGCGCTGCGGATCGACGTGCGCGACAGATAGCCCGGCGCTCAGCCGGCGCCGTGCTGGAAGATCGCGGTGTCCTCGGCCTCGTAGACCGAGGCGGCGAACTCCTCCAGCGTCCGCGCGCAGTCGTCGAGCGCCTTGACGACCTCCTTGCGCCGGGCCGCGCCCAGGACGTCGCGGACCGTGACCTTCTCGAACCAGCCCCTGAGCTTGGTGAGATCCTCCTCGTTCTCCTCAAGCTCGCTGTAGGTGAAGTGCTTGGCCCGCACCTCCTTCTCGACTTCCTTGTGGAAGTCGGCGCACTTGTCGAGGATCTCCTCGTACTCGTCGTCGCGTGCCGCGTTGTAGAGCGCGACCAGGTCGGACTCGCCGATCACCGACGAGGTGCTGACCAGGAACGCCTGGCCGGACATCGACTCGACGATCTCGCTGCGCAGCGCCCGCAGGGCCCGCTCGCTCTGCGGCGTGCGCGGCGCGGCGGCCGCGGAGTTCTGCAAATAGACGGCGCCGAGGTTACGGAGCCTGCGCCAGACCGCCGCCCGGAGCCGGGTCGGCTCGCTGGGCACCCGGTAGATCAGCATGAGCCAGGTGACAGGCTTCCCCAACTCGGCGGCCTCGTGCCCGCCGCCCTCCGACTCCTCCCTGCCCGGCAACGTGAGCCCCCTCCTCGGTATTGGACCAGTCGATCGTATCCGTGCGCGGCGTCGAGGGCTGCCCCGGAGGCGGGCGGCGCGTTCGCACCTCAGCGGGGTAACTCCCCACGCGGACGGGCTGAGGGACGGCAGCATGCCGCGGGTCCGCATGGCCGGCAGGTCGGCGAGACGTCGCCAGTGCCTCCTCGGCGTGGCAGTGGACCGCCAAGCCGTGGCGGGCCTGGCGGTCCAACTGCTGTTGCGGCGATGGGGCAAGAGAGATCTAGCGGTCGCGGGTGTCAATCCGCAACGCGATGGTGAAGGCAGCCATCAGGCACCCGCCGACCACTGGCGTGAGCACCACTGCCGGCACGGCGAACGCCAGCAGCGCCACCGTACCGAGCGCCAGCGTGACGACCACGGCGACGGCGATCTTCCAGTCGTCGCCGACGATCAGGTCGTACCAGAACTGCCCGAACCCTCGGATGAACCCCATGCCTAGCTCCCTGACGTGGTGGAAACGGCCTCGGCCTGAGCGGACGACGGCCGCCTGAGCGCGCGCACCATCAGGCGCGACAGCCCGTACCAGGCGGCGATGAGCACCAGGATCGCCAGGTCGGCGCCCGGCCATTCCAGGCTCTGGTGACTGTCGGTGAAGATGCCGAGCCCCTCGACGGACCAGTACGTGCCGAAGCCCGCCAGCAGCAGACCGACGCCGTACTTCAGCGTGTTCTCCGGCACCCTCGACAGCGGCCCCCGGACGGCGATGCCCACGACGAGCACGAGAAGCACGCCGATCACGGCCGCCCCGATGGCCACCGGCATGTTGTCGGCGCTCAGGCCGAAGGTGATCACGATGAAGACCACCTCGACGCCTTCGAGGAAGACCCCCTTGAAACTGATCATGAACGAGAACCAGTCGAGCCCCTTGGCCCTGACCTCGCCCGCGTCCTTGGCGGCGGCCACCTCCTCGGCGAAGATCTGGTCCTCGTCGTGCATGGCCTTGCGCCCCGACGATCTCAGGATCGCCTTGCGCAGCCACTGCAGGCCGAAGATCAGCAGGAGGCCGCCGATCGCGAGCTGCAGCGCCGCCTCGGGCAGCCAGGTCGCCAGGGCGTAGCCGGCGGCGGCGGTGAAGGCGGTCAGGGCCACGAGGGCCGCCGCCACGCCCATGAGCGTCGATCGCCAACTCCGGGTCATGCCCATAGCCATGACGATCGTCAGCGCTTCGACCATCTCCACGATCGAGGCCAGCAGCACCGCCGCGCCAAGACCCCATGCGGCCGCGTCCATCGGCCCACATCCTTCCGTTGCGCCATAAACGTAACAGCTGTTAGTTTGCCCACATATCTGTGGATATGTCTATGCAGAACTCGATGCTTGTCCGCGCCAGGTCATCCATCCACGGCTCCGGCCAGGAGGAGAACTTGGCGATGACCACCTCGGCCGCCTCGTGCACGAACAGCAGCTGGCCGTGGATGCCGAGCGCCATGTAGATCCCGCCCTTGTCGGCGACCCACCACTGGTTGCGGTAGTAAGCGCCGGGCAGGCCCAGATACGTTGAACCGTGCCGGGTGAAGGCGGCCGGCTGGCCGGCGTCGGGGCTCAGGGTGTCGGCCACCCAGGGCTCCGGCACCACCCGCGCCCCGTCCGGGCGACGGCCGCCCCGCCGCAGCACCTCGCCGAGCCTGGCGAGGTCGCGTGCCGTGCAGCAGATGCCGATGTCCGCCAGCGCGTTGCCGTTGCGGTCGACCGTGATCTCGGCGTCATGCTCGGCGCCGAGCGGCTGCCAGAGGTACTGGGAGAGCAGTTCGGGCAGCCGCAGTCCCGCCGCCCGCTCGGCCAGGATCCCCAGCACGCAGGTCAGGGTCGAGCGGTACTCGAAGTCGCCGCCGTGCGGGCGCACCTGGGTCAGCCGCCAGAGGTGGCTGCGCGAGTCCTCGTCCTCCCCCGGCGACTCGGGGAAGCTCGCCGGAGGGGCCCATAGGCAGGTGGAGTAGTAGGCGCGCTGGAGTTCCAGGGTGGTGATGTCCTCGCGGGTCCCCGTACGCATGTCCAGAACGTGGCGGACGGTGGCCCCGTCCAGCCCGGTGCCGCGGAACTCCGGCACGATCGCACAGACCTCTTCATCGGGCGACAGCGCCCCCGAGGCGACCAGGGAGCCGACAGCCGTGGCGGTGATGGACTTGGAGACCGACATGCACAGGTGCCGCGTGTCGGGCCCCATGCTGTTCTCGTACTGCTCGTGGATCACCCGTCCGCGGTGCAGGACGACCAGGGCGTCGGTGTGGGTCCGGTCCGCCAGGTCCCGGAGGAGCGGGTCGTTCCCTCCCCCTTCGAGGTCGAATGCGGGCCCCTCACCTCGGGAGATGACCGCGGTGGGGATCAGCTCCCTGATGCGCTGATACCCCACGATGTTGTGCGGCGGTCGCATCCAGTTCTCCAGCGTCACCGCTTCAGCAGGCACCGCTCTCTCCTCCTTTGACGAAACCTTTCGGCACGGCTAGAAATGGCCTGTCCTCGCCGCTGCGCGGCCCCCGACGTAGACGGAGTCCCTGCATGGCCACGAAGCGAGCCCGCCCCACGATCCGTGATGTGGCGATCCAGGCTGGGGTGTCCATGACGACGGTCTCCGACGTCGTCAACAGCAAGGGACGGGTGGATCCCGCGACCCGCGAACGGGTGCTGACCGCTGTCTCGCAGGTCGGGTGGCGTCCCCGGCGCTCGGCCCGTGCCCTGCGCTCGGGCCGCACGGGCGTGTTCGCCATGTGCCTGCCGGTGGGCCACGTGGGCGTGGGCGAGTGGCTGGTGAACGCCGAGTACGACATGGCCCTGGTGGCGGCCTGCGCCGCGGCCACCGTCGACTCCGACCGGCAGCTCCTGGTGGCCCCGCGGCCCAAGGACGTCAGGGATCTCGCCCGGCTCGACGTCGACGGCGTGATCATCGCCGATCCGCGCGAGGGCGACCAGGCGCTGACCGTGCTCAACAACGCGGGCGTGCCCGCGGTGACCATCGACCGCGACATCCAGCGCACCGACGGCTGGTGGGTGGAGACCGACAACGCCGGCAGCACCGTACAGGTCCTGGACCATCTCGCGGCCCAGGGCGCCGAGCGCATCGCGCTCGTGACGGCCGACGCGCCGTGGGCGTGGTTCGAGGACACCTCCGCGGCGTACGCGCGCTGGTGCGCCGAGCACGGCGTCAAGCCGCAGGTGCGCCTGATCGACGTGGAGCGGCCCAGGGCGACCGCGGCGGCGGGCGTGCGCAGCCTGCTGCGCCTCAAGAACCCGCCGGACGCCATCTTCGCCATCCCGTACGGCACCCCGCTCGGCGCGCTCGACGCGATCGTCGAGTCCGGACGTTCGGTGCCCGGAGACATCCTGCTGGCCGGCGGCATGGACGGACAGATACTGCAGGGCTCCTCGCCCGCCATCACGGCCGTGGACCTGCGGCCCGTGGAGATGGCCAGGGCCGCCGTGGACCTGCTGGCCAGGCGGGTGAGCGGGGAGAAGGCCGCAGGCCCGGTCGTCATCGAGACCGCGCTGCGGATACGCGAATCGACCACCAGGAGCTGAGCATCGCGCCCGCTCATTCGTCCGCCAGCGATGCGGCCAGGGACACGCAGGCGCTGATGGTGTCCTCGGCGAGCAGCGTGGACCAGCCCTGCGGCCAGGTGGAGAACTTCGCGACGACCACCTCGGCCGGCTCGTGCACCAGCAGCAACTGCCCGTGGATGCCCAGCGCCATGTAGATCGCGCCCTCCGGGCCGGACTCGGCGACCCACCACTGATTGCGGTAGTAGGCGCCTGGTCCTGGCAGGTAGCGTGCGCCGTACCGGGCGAACGCCGGCCGCTGGTCCGCGTCCGGGACCAGCGTGTCCGCCACCCAGGCGCGCGGGACGACCTCGACGCCGTTCACGGAGCCGTTGCGCCGCATGACCTCCCCGAAGCGGGCCAGGTCCCGCAACGTGCACGAGACCCCGACGTCCGCCAGGGCGTTCCGTTGGCCGTCCACGCAGATCTCGGCCTCGCGCTCCGCGCCGATCCGCCGCCAGACCTCACGGGAGACCAGCTCGGGCAGCCGGGTGCCGGTCACGTGCTCGGCCACCCGGGCCAGCACGCAGGTGAGCGCCGAACGGTACTGGAAGTCGCCGCCGTGCGGCCGGGCGTTCTCCCACTCGGCGAAGTAGGAGGTGAGGTCGGTGTTCACGCCCGGGCGTGACATGGGCGCCCACAGCGTCGCCTCCATGTCGGTCCTGGCCTGCTCGGCCGTCATCGGCGCGGTGCCCGTGCGCATGTCGAGCAGGTGGCGCACGGTCGCGTCCGCGAAGCCGGTGCCGGCCAGTTCGGGAACGAGGTCCCCCACGAGGTCCGCGGGGCTCAGCGTCCCGCCCGCGACGGCACTGCCGACCGCCGTGGCGGTGATGGACTTCGAGATCGACATGCACAGGTGTACCGTCGCCGGGGTCATGCCGTTGTCGTAGTGCTCGAAGACCCGCCGGCCCCGGTGCAGCACCAGGAAACCGTCTGTGTAGGTGCGCTCGAGCAGCCGGGCCAGCGGCTCCGAACCGGTCGCGCCGCCGTCGTCAGGATGCGAGGTGTAGGTCACCTCGCGCTCGCCGAGCGGCAGTGGCGCCTCCGGCAGTTCCATGACGGGACCGGTGCCGCGCCCGATGGCCGCGGTCGGCGTGATCTCTCTGACGTGCTGGAACGACCAGCGGTTGTACGGCGCCCGCAGCCAGTTGGCCAGGGTGGGCCGGTCCGTGACCGTCCGTGGGGGGAGGTGGATCGTCACACGTGCCTCGCATATGCCGAAACGTTTCGGCAACCATAGGCATCTACCCGGAAAGACGCAACAGCCTCCGAGCACCCCGTCATCAGCTCGGCGACTTCGCTTCCTGATTGACCGTTGACACTGCCAATGGCCGGTGGTTGTATGTGCCGAAACGTTCAGGCATAGAACGCTTCGGCCGCCAGCGCTGCACGTCAACGGGCTGAGAGAGCACCGGACAGGCGCCGAGAGAGGAACAACATGAGCGCGCCCCCCACATCGCCTGACAGTTTCAGCATTCGCCCTCGTCTTATCGCATTCGTTACGGCAGCGTTGCTTGTTGTGACCGGCTGCGGGTCACCACCCGAGCCGGCAAAGGAGGCAACCGCAGCGGCAGGTTCGTTCTCTTTCACCGACGACCGTGCCGAAACGGTTCGGCTGGACAAGAAGGGCCTGCGGGTCGTCGCCCAGGAGGACGCCGCCAACGCCCTGATGCACCTCGGCATCAAGCCCGTGGGCATCTTCGGCGGCGCGCCGCTCACCGGCAATCCCATGCTCAAGGGGCTCGACCTGAGCGGCGTCGAGTCGATCGGCGAGGTCTTCGGCGAGGTCAAGATGGAGAAGCTGGCCGCGCTCAGACCGGATGTCATCGTCTCGACCTTCTACACGGGCGACGGGGTGCTGTTCCCCGGCGGGGTGTACGGCTTCCAGACCGAGAAGATGCAGAACGACGCCAAGGCCATCGCCCCGATCCTCGCCATCGACTCGACCAAGCCGTCCTCCCACGTCATCCAGCGCTTCTCCGAACTGGCCAAGGCGCTGGGCGCCGACGTCGACGCAGGCGCGGTCGCGCAGGCCCGTACCACCTGGCAGAGCGCGGTCGAGGAGCTGAAGACCACCGCCAAGGAGCGCTCCAACCTGACCGTGCTGGCCGTGACCCCGGCTCAGGAACAGGTCTACTTCGCCGTGCCCGACCTGTTCCCCGACCTGCTCGACCTGAAGGACTGGGGGGTCAACGTGATGACGCCCAAGGGCAAGCTCGTCAGCTCCTACTACGAGGCGGTCAGCTGGGAGAACGCCGCGAAATACCAGCCCAGCGTGGTCCTGGTGGACGCCCGCGGTTACACGCTCGGCAACGAGGCGCTGAAGAAGTACCCGACCTGGAACGCGCTGAAGGCCGTGCAGGCCGGCCAGGTCGGTTCCTGGGTGCGGGTCTCCCTCAACTACGCCGACTACACCAAGCAGGTCCAGGATCTGACCGCCGTGCTCAAGCGCGCGAGGAACGTGTAGCCCGCATGGCGACCACTGTGCGCAGCTCCTTCCGGCGCGATCAGGCCGCTCCCCGCAAGGGCCTGGTCAGCGGGCTGGGCCGGCCCGCCGGGCTGGTGATCGCGATCGCGGCGCTGGCCGCCGTCGCGCTCGCCAGCCTGGTGCTGGGCTCCCGGCACCTGCCGCTGGCGACCGTCCACGACGCGCTGCTGAGCTTCGACCCCTCGGACGAGGCGCAGACCGTCATCCGCTCCCTGCGCGTCCCGCGCACGATCATCGGGCTCCTCACCGGGCTGGCGCTCGGGCTCGCGGGCGCCGTGATGCAGGGGGTGTCCCGCAACCCGCTCGCCGACCCCGGCATCCTCGGCGTCAACGCGGGCGCCGCGCTGGCCGTGCTGACCGGGGTGCAGTTCTTCGGCGTCACGACCCTGCTCGGCTACGTGTGGTTCGCCTTCGGCGGTGCCGGCGTCGCGGTGCTGGTCGTGTACGTGCTCTCCAGCATCGGCAGGGACGGCGCCACCCCCGTGAAGCTCGCGCTGGCGGGCACGGCGGTCACGGCCCTGCTGGCCTCCTTCACCACGCTCGTCCAGCTCCTCGACGTCAGGACCATGGACGCCTACCGCGCCTGGGCCGCCGGATCGCTGGCGGGCCGCGGCGCCGAGGTCGCCGCCGAGGTGTGGCCGTTCGTCGCCGTGGGCGCGGTGCTGGCGCTGGCCAGCGGCCGGGTGCTCAACACGCTCGCCCTCGGAGACGACGTGGCCCGCTCCCTGGGCCAGAACGTGACCCGCGCCAGGGTCGTCAGCGGCGTGGCGGTCATGATCCTGGCTGGCGCCGCCACCGCCGCGGCCGGGCCCATCGTCTTCATCGGCCTGACCGTGCCGCACATCGCCCGCGCGATCGTCGGCCCCGACTACCGCTGGATCCTGCCCTACAGCGCCGTGCTGGCGCCCGTGCTGCTGCTGGCCGCCGACGTGGTCGGCCGGCTCGCGGTGGCGCCGGCCGAGCTGCAGGTCGGCATTGTGACGGCGCTGCTCGGCGCCCCGGTGTTCATCGCTCTCGTCCGCCGCAAGAATCTGGCCTCCCTATGACGACCTACGACGTCCTCCTCCACGTGTCGCGTACGCGCGCCCGCGTGGCCGGGCGCAAGCGCGCGGTCACCATCGGCCTGGCGCTGGCCGCCCTGCTGGCGTTCTGCCTGAGCCTGTCCGTCGGCGACTTCACGATCTCGCTCCTGCGCGTGCTGCCCGCGGTCTTCGGGGCGGGCGAGCGCGGCGAGGTGTTCGTCGTGCAGTCGCTCCGCCTGCCGAGGGCGCTGCTGGCCGTGCTGGTCGGGGCCGCGTTCGGCATGTCTGGCGCGGTGTTCCAGTCGCTCGCGCGCAACCCGCTGGCCAGCCCGGACATCCTCGGCATCACCGCGGGCGGCAGCCTGACGGCGGTGATGGGGCTGACCCTGCTGGGGCTCAGCGGCCTGCCGCTCTCCCTCGCCGCGACGGCCGGCGCGCTGATCACCGCGGGCCTCATCTACACCTTCGCCTACCGGCGCGGGATGTCGAGCTACCGCCTGGTCCTGGTCGGCATCGGCGTCGGGGCGGTCGCCACGGCGCTGACGCAGTTCTTCTGGACCCGCGCCCACGCCCACGACGCCGCCTCGGTCGCGCTCTGGCTGAGCGGCAGCCTCAACGGGCGCGGCTGGGAGAACATCGAGCCCGTCGTCCTGATGCTCCTCGTGCTCATCCCGGGCACGCTGGCCCTGGGCAAGCAGCTCAACGTGCTCGAACTGGGCGACGACTCCGCTACCGCCGTCGGCGTGCCCGTCCAGCGGACCAGGCTGGTGCTCCTGATCGCGGGCGTGGCGCTGGCCGGGGCCGGGATCGGCGCGGCCGGGCCGGTGGCCTTCG
This sequence comes from Nonomuraea sp. NPDC003201, assembly GCF_053590415.1. NCBI lineage: Bacteria > Bacillati > Actinomycetota > Actinomycetes > Streptosporangiales > Streptosporangiaceae > Nonomuraea > Nonomuraea sp. NPDC003201. The sequence continues at coordinate 5,850 of NZ_JBSFTC010000211.1, read as the reverse complement.
TGGCGTTCGTCTCCGCGCCCGTCGCGCGGCGGCTGTCCAGGTCGCCGGGGCCCGCCCTGCTGCCCGCCGCCCTGACCGGGTCCGTCCTCGTCTGCGTGGCCGACCTGATCGGCCGTACGGCGCTGTCCGGCTCCGAGGTCTCCGTCGGCGTCATCACCGGCATCGCCGGCGCCCCGTACCTGCTGTGGCTGCTGGCCACCACGAACAGCTCAGGACAAGGAGATTGACGGCCATGCCATCCTTCCGAGCCGACGACCTGCCGCACCCGGCGGGGGCGTCATACGCGGACGCCCTCGACTCCCTCAGCCCTGAGAACCCCGCGCAGCAGCTGTGCGGCCGCGGGCTCCGGCTCGGCTACGACGGCGCCGACATCGTCAGCGGCCTGGACATCGACATCCCACCGGGGAAGATCACCGTGCTGGTCGGGGCCAACGCGTGCGGCAAGTCCACCACGCTGCGGGCGCTGGCCAGGCTGCTCAAGCCGCGCGGCGGGGCCATCACGCTGGACGGCAAGGCCATCCACGAGATGCCCTCCAAGCAGCTCGCCACCAAGATCGGGATCCTGCCGCAGACGCCGACGGCGCCCGAGGGCATCACGGTGGCCGACCTGGTGTGCCGGGGCCGCTACCCGCACCAGAAGTGGTTCCGGCAGTGGACCGACGAGGACGAGCGGGTCGTCGCCTGGGCGCTGCAGGCCACCGGCACCGCGGAGATCGCGGGCCGGTCCGTGGACGAGCTGTCCGGCGGCCAGCGCCAGCGCGTGTGGATCGCGATGGCGCTGGCCCAGGAGACCGGAATCCTCATGCTCGACGAGCCCACGACCTATCTCGACGTACAGCATCAGATCGACGTGCTGGACCTGCTGGTGCAGCTCAACCGCGAGGAGGGACGGACCATCGCCGTCGTACTGCACGACCTCAACCTGGCCTGCCGCTACGCCCACCACCTGATCGCCATGCGCAAGGGCGAGATCGTGGCCCAGGGCGAGCCGGGCGCGATCGTCACCGAGGAGCTGGTGGAAGCGGTCTTCGGGCTGAAGTCGAAGGTGATCCCCGACCCGGTCTCCCAGACCCCGATGGTCGTGCCCATCGGCCGGCACCTGAGGTTCTGAGCGATGTCCATCAACTACCACTTCTCCGACGAACGCGACCCGCTGGCCCGCGGCCGGGGCATCGGGGAACGCTGGCGGGCCCAGATCCACGGCACGGCCAGGGACTACGCCTGGCTCTTCGACGCGGCCAAGCTCGACCGGCACACCGTGCGCCGCATCGCCGAGCAGGGCTACGAGCACCTGCGCGCCTGGGCCCCCGGGCTCGCCACCGAGATGGCGGGCGTCGCCCAGGGCACGGGCCTGGAGCTGTGGGAGGTCGCGGCGCTCAACTGCCGGACCGAGATCCTGGTCAGGGGCTCCATCGCCGGGCTCAAGGAATGCACGGCGGCAGCCTGGCTGCCCTTGGGCGAGCCGCCCAGGGCCTTGCAGACCTGGGACTGGATCCCCACGGTCGGCAACTTCACCGTGCTCCGGCACACCTCGCCCGCCGACCTGACGGTCGCCACGTTCGCCGAGAACGGCGTGCTGGGCAAGGCGGGCGTCAACAGCGCGGGGCTCGGGCTGCTGTTCACTCTGCTCTGTCACACCTCCGACGGCACGCGGGAAGGCGTGCCCATCCATGCCGTCGCCAGGCAGGTGCTCGACACCGCGCGATCCGTGCGCGACGCCGTGGACATCGTCCGCTCGGCCCCTCTCACGGCCTCGGCCTCGTTCACGGTGCTGACCTGGGACGGGCGGAGGTCGGACGGCGCCGTCATCGAGGCCACGCCCGAGGAGATCGTGGTGCTCCCGCCCGAGGAGGGATTCCTGCTGCACACCAACCACTTCCTCGACCCGGGCCTGGCCAAGGGCGACCGGCTGGCGGCCATCGGCGACGACACCCTGCCCCGCATGGACGTGCTACGCGAGCGCAAGTCCGTCATGACCGCCGCGAGCCGTACCGCATGGGCGAAGGGGCTCGTCCACCACTGGGAGGACGGCGCGCCGGTCTGCGCGCACCCCCGTCCCGGCGCTCCCGAGACCGACCGGTGGGAGACCAAGATGCTCATCAGCTTCGACCTCGATCGCCGCCGCCTCGTCCTTCAGGAGGGCGGCCCGTGCGCGGTCACCGCGGACGGCTGGACGGAGGTCGCCGTATGACCTGGGACATCGCCGCGACCGGGCAGCCCTCGCGGGAGATCTCGTTCACCACCTCCGAGGGCACCTGGATGAGCGTCTCCGTCACCCCCGACGGGACGACGATCGTCTTCGACCTGCTCGGCGACCTCTACTCCGTCCCCGCCGGCGGCGGGACGGCCACCCTGCTGCTGGGCGGCGCGGCGATGCACCGGATGCCGTCCGTCAGCCCGGACGGGACGGAGATCCTCTACCTCAGCGACGCCGACGGGTTCGACAACCTGTGGGCCTGCGGCATCGACGGCTCGAACCCGCGCCGGCTCACGAGGGACACCGACATGCTCCTGACCGACCCCATCTGGGGCCCGGACGGGCGCAGCGTGATCGCGCCGGCCATCTTCCGCGCGCACCGCAAGCTCTTCTCCTCCCAGATCCGCCTCTTCGAGGGCCCCGGACAGGGGCGGCTCCTCGTGGACGTCCCGCCGAGCGGGCGCGACGTGCTGGAACCCGCGCTCTCGCCGGACGGCGCCTGGCTCTACTACACCGAACGCCTGGTCAACCCTAAGATCTACGTGGACGCCAACCACGCCACCTACTCGATCCGGCGGCGCAGACTGGAGGACGGGCACACCGACACGGTCGTCGGCGGCTTCGGCGGCGCCATCAGGGCGGCCCTCTCCCCCGACGGCAGGCGGCTCGCGTTCATCCGCCGCGTCATGGCCAAGACCGTGCTGTTCTGCCTGGACCTGACCGGCGACGGCAGGCAGCGCCCGGTCTTCGACGGCCTCGACCGCGACAACCAGGCGGTCTGGGAGCTCCAGGGCAACTACTACCCGAGGTTCTCCTGGTTCCCCGACAGCCGCCACGTCGCCATCTGGGCGGGCGGCGGCCTGCGGCGGATCGACATGGACAGCGGCGAGCACGCGCCGATCCCGTTCACCGCCGAGTGCCGCCACACGATCATCGAGCCGGTCCGCGTCCGGCATGACCTCGCGCCGGGCAAGGTGGTGGCGCGCGCGGTGCGGCACCTGGCCGTCGCGCCCGGCGGGCAGGACGTGGCCTTCACCGCGCTGGGCCGGCTCTGGCACACCACCCGGGGCAAGGACGCCGTCGTCCCCGTCGGCGACCACGCGCTGCACGCCGTCGAGCCCGCCTACAGCCGCGACGGCCGCCGGCTCGCCTACGTCGAGTGGGACGACGAGCGCGGCAGCATGCTGCGGGTGTGCCGGCGCGACCGCTGGGACCAGGCTCTCGAGGTGACCGCGTCATCCGGGGTGCTGCGCCAGCCCGCCTTCAGCCCCGACGGGACCCTGATCGTGTACCGGCTGCAGGAGCACGACGTGCAGCTCGGCGGCTCCTCCGCCCGCCCCGGCCTGTACGTGGTGAGCAGCGGCGGCGGCGAACCCCGTCACCTGGGCCCGGCCGACGACGCCCCGGCGTTCAGCCCGGACGGCTCCCGGATCTACGCCACCGCCGTGGACTCCTCCGGTGACATGCCCGTCGAGGTGCTCTTCAGCGTCGACCTGCGCGGCGGCGACCGCAGGGTGCACGCCCGCGCCGCCGACCCCGACACCTACGAGCTGCGGCTGAGCCCGGACCGCAGGTGGCTGGCGTTCCGGCACGCCGACCAGTACCACGTCATCCCGTACCGCGAGACCGGCCACGAGCTGCTGGTCACGGCGGAAACCCGCGAGCTGCCCTGCCACCGGCTCACCGAGCACGGCGGGTATGCGCTGGCCTGGGCCGCCGACGGCCGCAGCGTGCACTGGGCGGTCGGGCCGGAGCTGCACGTTCGGGAGACCGGCGCCTGGTCGTTGATCGAGCGGCCCTCGCCGGTGAACCTCGCCGTGGACGCCGACGTACCCGACGGGTGCGTGGCCCTGGTCGGCGGCACCGTGATCACGATGCGCGGCGAGGAGGTCCACCAGCAGGGCACGGTCGTGGTACGGGGCAACCGCATCGTCGCGGTCGGGCAGGTCGCCGTGCCCGAGGACGCCACCGTCATCGACTGCTCGGGCATGACGGTGATGCCGGGGCTCATCGACGCCCACGGGCACATCGACGGCGGCTCGGAGAACGGCCTGACCCCGCAGAAGCAGGCGGCCAGGTTCGCCGCGCTGGCCTTCGGCGTGACCACGAACTTCGACCCGTTCCCCTCCGAGCTGCCGAACTTCGAGAGCACCGAGACCACCCAGGCCGGGCTCACGGTCGGCCCCCGCTGGATCGGCACCGGCTCGGCCATCCACGGCCGTCCGCAGAACGTCTTCCACCTCTACAGCCCGATCGAGACCTACGCGGACGCCGTCGGCGTCCTCGGCCGGAAGAAGGCGCTCGGCGCGCTGAGCGTCAAGAGCTACAAGCAGCCCGCGCGCCGGCACCGGCAGATGCTGGTCAAGGCCGCCCGGGAACACGGCGTCAACATCGTCGTCGAGGGCGAGACGCACTTCTACAACAACATCAGCATGATCCTGGACGGCCACACCAACCTTGAGCACAACCTGCCCGTCGCGACCCTCTACGACGACGTGGTGCGGCTCATGGCCCTGTCCGGCGTGTCCAACACACCCACGCTGGTGGTCGCGTTCGGCGAGCTGTTCGGCGAGAACTACATGTACCAGCGGACCGAGGTGTGGAAGGACCCCCGGGTCCGCACGTACATTCAGGCCTGCCTGAGCGGCTACAGCCCCCTGAACACGCCGTACGAGGCCCCGCCCTACGCCCGCGCCATGACCACGATCCACGTGGCGGACGAGCTGTACGACATCGGCGTCCTGGCCGTCTCCCGCTCGGTCAACCGGCTCGACCAGGCAGGCGTGCGGATCAACGCCGGCTCGCACGGCGAGATCCCAGGACTGGCCATGCACTGGGAGATGGCCCTGCTGGCCGCAGGTGGGATGCCGGCGCATCGCGTGTTGCGGACCGCGACGATCAACGTGGCCGAGAGCCTCGGGGTGGATCACCAGATCGGCTCCCTCGAAGCGGGCAAGCTCGCCGATCTGATCGTGCTGCGCGACAACCCTCTCGACGACATCGCCAACTCCACGACTGTGGCGATGACGATGGTCAACGGGCGGCTCCACGACGCCTACTCGCTGGATGAGCTGGCCCCGCGCCAAAGGCCCAGGACCAGGTTCTACTGGGAGCTGCGCGACACCCACGGCATCGACTGGTGCGAGGCGTGGGGCGGTGGCTGCTGCACCTGAGCTCTCCGGCCTGCTTTGCGGCGTCGGCGGCGACGGGCATCGCTCGTACTCGACGTATGCCGTGCTGTGCCGGCTGACGGGCCTAGCACCCCAGAGGAAGCCCACAAGACCATGACTTGGGCGGATGAAATTACGAAATGGCCTTTCTGGCACCATTGCTCATCCGTATCACGCACCGTAAGCGCCACGGGGCCGTCCAAGAAGGTACCTCGGCGGAGGGAGGCGCTCTCCGAGGGAGCAGCCGCTGACGCCGCCGAGCTCCTACGGCTTCGGCACGAGGGTGGCTGAGTCAACGGCCGCTCCAGCGTCTCCTGTCAGCTCGACCGCCCTTGACGGCGTAGCCCGTACCATCGGGCGCATGACGTGCGTGCTGGTCGTGGAGGACGACCTGGTCATCCGGGCCGAGCTGGCCGAGGCGCTGGCCGCCCAGGGTTACCAGGCGGAGCCGGCCGCGGACGGGGCCGAGGCGCTGCGGGCGGC
>NZ_JBSFTC010000210.1:0-20545 GCF_053590415.1 Nonomuraea sp. NPDC003201 | reverse complement strand
GCCGCGCTCGCCGGGCAGGATCGGCGCCGCGGGCAGCCCGAGCCGGTCCAGGGCGCGGCGGGCGCAGTGGCGGGCCGTGGTGAACTCACGGCGCCGCTTGTCCACCGCGCGCGCGATGAAGGCCTCCTCCTCGGGGAAGAGGGTCGCGTCCGGCGGGTCCCCGAACGCCTCCTCGGCGGCCACCCACGGCGGCAGGATCTTCTCGATCATGGCACGGGCAGGATCTGGCGGAGCCGGCCGGGCGGCGTGGGGCGGGGCCGCCACTCACGCGGGTAGCCCAGGGAGACCTCCTCGAAGCGGACGCCGTCGTGCCAGGTGGTGCGGGGGATGTGGAGGTGGCCGTAGACGGCCGCGCAGGCGTTGAAGCGCAGGTGCCAGTCGGCGGTGCGCTCGGTGCCGCACCAGATCGCGAACTCCGGATGCCGCAGGACCAGAGTCGGCTCCCTGACCAGGGGATAGTGGTTGACCAGCACCGTCGGGACGCCCGGCGGGAGCTCGGCCAGGCGGCGTTCGGTCTCGGCGACCCTGGCGGCGCACCAGGCGTCCCGGGAGGCGTGGGGGTCCGGGTGGAGGAGGAACTCGTCCGTGCAGACCACGTCCTTGGCGTACGCGAGGGCGAGGGCCTCTTCCTTCGTCTCGGCGTCGGGGGTGCGGAAGGTGTAGTCGTACAGGACGAACAGCGGGACGATCACGGCGGGGCCGCCGGGGCCCGTCCAGGTCGGGTACGGGTCCTCCGGCGTGACCACGCCCAGGCTGCGGCAGACCTTCACCAGGTGCTGGTAGCGCTCCTCCCCGCGCAGCTGGACCGGGTCGGAGGGATGCGTCCACATCTCGTGGTTGCCCGGCACCCACACGACCTTCGCGAAGCGGCGGCTGAGCAGGGTCAGGGCCCATTCGAGGCCGGCGACCTCCTCCGACACGTCCCCGGCGACCAGCAGCCAGTCCGAGGGGTCGCCGGGCCGCAGGCCCTCGAGGATGCGCCTGTTCTCCGCGTATCCGATGTGCAGATCGCTGATGGCCAGCAGCGCGGTCATGCGCGGATCGTCTCCAGGGACTTGAGGATCGTCTCGGCCACGGCGGCGTTGTGGTCGCGGACGAAGAAGTGCCCGCCGGACAGGACGTGCAGCTCGAAGCCGCCGCTGGTGTGCGCCTCCCACGCCTGCGCCTCGGGCAGGCTCGTCAGGGGGTCGGCGTCGCCGGTCAGCGCGACGATCGGGCAGCCCACCGGCGCCCCGCCCGCGAACCGGTAGGTCTCGATCGCCCGGTAGTCGGCGCGGATCGTGGCCAGCACCATCGCCCGCAGCTCGGCGTCGTCCAGCACCGCCGCCTCGCTGCCGTTCAGCGCCTTCAGGTGCGCCACCAGCTCGTGGTCGTCGAGCAGGTGCAGCATGTCGTGGCGGACCCGGCTGGGCGCGCGCCGCCCCGACACGAACAACGCCGTGGGCCCGTGGTCGCCGAGGGCCAGGGCGGTCTCGAACGCGACGAGCGCCCCCATGCTGTGCCCGAAGAACGCCCGCGGCCGGCCGTCCCCGGGGCCCAGGACGTCGGCGATGCGGCCGGCCAGCAGCCGCAGGTCGTTGACGGGCGGCTCGTGGCGGCGCTCCTGCCTGCCGGGGTACTGGACGGCGACCAGCTCGGCGGCGGGCGCCAGCGCCGCCGCCAAGGGGTGGTAGAAGCCGGCCGAGCCTCCGGCGTGCGGGAAGCAGATCACCTGCGCGTCGCTGTGCGGCGACGGATGGGAGCGGTGCAGCCAGGGATTGGTCCTCGTCACGGCGTCTCTCCTTCGGTTCGGGGGACTCAGTTCGGGGACGGGGAGTCGCGGAACTCGGCGGCGACGGAACGGACATAGCGACCGTAACTGGAGGCGGAGAGCTCGCTGCCCAGCCGGTCGCAGGCCTCGGCGTCGATGAAGCCCATCCGGAGCGCGATCTCCTCCACGCAGGCGATGCGCACCCCCTGCCGCTGCTCCAGCACCTGGACGTACTGGCTGGCCTGGAGGATGGACTCCGGGGTCCCGGCGTCCAGCCAGGCGAACCCGCGCCCGAGGTCGACGAGCCGGGCCTTGCCGCGCGCCAGATAGGTACGGTTCACGTCGGTGATCTCCAGCTCGCCCCGGGCGGACGGCTGCAGGTTCTTGGCGATGTCCACCACGTCGTTGTCATAGAGGTACAGGCCGACGATCGCCCGGTTGGACCGGGGATTGATGGGTTTCTCCTCGATGGAGATGAGCCGGCCGTCGGCGTCGGTCTCGCCGATCCCGTAGCGTTCGGGGTCGCTCACCGGATAGCCGAACAGGACGCAGCCGTCCACCTCGGACGTGCTCTGCTGGAGGATGTCGAAGAACGAGTGGCCGTGGAAGATGTTGTCACCGAGCACGAGGGCCACCGAGTCGTCGCCGATGTGGTCGGCCCCGATGATGAAGGCGTCCGCCAGGCCGACCGGCTGGGACTGCTCCGCGTAAGTGATGTCGAGCCCCAGATGCGACCCGTCGCGCAGCAGGCGGGTCAGCTGGGGCAGGTCCGTGGGGGTCGAGATGATCAGGATGTCGGTGATGTTCGCCAGCATGAGCGCCGACAGCGGGTAATAGATCATTGGCTTGTCGTTCACCGGGAGAAGCTGCTTCGAGACGGCCAGGGTGAGCGGGTAGAGCCGGGTCCCGTGACCGCCCGCCAGAATGATGCCCTTCATGTCTGATTCCTTCGATGAAAACTCGTAAACGGAAATCAATCAGTGGGGGGTGAGTGTGATCCTGCTCGCGGCGTGCCGTTCCACCTGCGCGCGGCTGTAGAGAAGCGGGAAATACTCGCCCGACCTCCAGCGCTCCGCGAGATCCCGGTAGTGCGGGCTGCGCGGGTCGCCGGACTGGCCGGGCGCGTTCACGGCGCGGGAGTTGTCCCATCGGCCGACGTCCAGCACCATCTTGAACGAGGCCCCCGACGACTGCTGGAAGGTGGCCGGGCTGTAGGAGGACGCGTCCACCGTGTACGCCGACCCGCCCCGGGGGAAGGGACCCACGTCCGCCCCGACGGGGCTCGTGAACGCGGTGTACTGCAGCGCCCCCCACCTCCACGTGCCCGGGTCGGCGCCGAGCCGCCCGGCGACCTCGCGGTAGGCGGCGGCCAGCGACGTGTCCAGCAGCTCGTCCCGCGCGGCCTTCCCGCCGGAGCCGAACCAGCGGTCCGGGTGCTCCAGCGCGTCGACCAGCAGGCGGGCGTCGACGAAGGGGATGGAGTCCGCCACCTCCGGCGGCAGCACGGCGCGGCGGAAGGCCGGCCCGAGATGGCGCGAGAACCACGGCTCGAACAGCGCCGCCTCCGGCGAGTCCGCGTCCGCTACCCCGTCGTAGGAGCGGAGCAGCCGCAGCGCCCGCATGGTGTCCGGGTCCGTGCTCGTCAGGCCGTCGAGCAGGCGCACGATCCGCCGCGCGGGTGTGGACACCTTGTCGGCCTGCAGCCGGATGGAGTCCTCGACCGTGCCGCGCGGGCTCGCCGCGAGCACCTCGTCGATCCGCTGCCTGCGGTAGGGCGGGTCCCACTCGAACCCGATCTCGTCGGGGTGGTCCGCGGGGAGGTTGAACTCGTTCGCCGAGGCGACGAACCCCTGCCGCGGATTGTAGGAGCGGGGCAGGCGGGCTCCGTCGAGGAAGCCGTCCCACTCGTAGCGGCCGTCGCCCGGGACGGGCAGCAGGCCGTCGTAGCCGTCGCGCTTGGGGGTGAGGGCGCCGGGCACCCAGCCGATGTTGCCCGAGACGTCGGCGTACACCTGGTTCTCGGGAGGGCCGCCCCAGGTGCGCATGGCCGCCGAGAACTCCGTGAAGTCGCGGGCCCCCATGTACGTCATGCTGCCGAAGTAGGGGGACGTGCCGGGCTCCAGCCAGGTGGTGCGCACGGCGTACGCCAGATTGCGCTGCCGGTCGATCTTGATCACCGGGCCGTGCCGGGTGAAGGGGAGCTCCACGTCCACCGGCGCCGCGCCCGCGACCGGCACCCGCTCGGCCGTCGTCCTGAAGCGCTCCCAGCCGCCGCCGTACCGGTACCTGCCGGGGTCGGCGGGGTCGAGCTCGTAGACGTAGAGGTCCTCCTGGTCGGCGCCGAAGATGGTCAGGCCGAACGCGACGGTGCCGTTGTGCCCCATCGAGATCCCGGGGAGCGCGGGCTCACCGGCCCCGATGACGTCGAGCCCGGGGGCCGACAGATGGGCCATGTAGCGCAGCGAGGGCGCGGTCAGTGACCGGTGCGGGTCGCCGGCCAGGATGGGGCGGCCCGTGGCGGTGCGGCCCGGCGAGATCGCCCAGCTGTTGCTCCCCCCGGGGTCCGCGGGGGAGATGGGGGCCGGGCGTAAGGCGCCGTTCTCGAAGACCACGCCCCGCGTGGCCAGCTCGTACGTCCGCAGCACGTCCATGGGCACGGAGCAGGGGTCGAGCCCCTTGGGCACGGTGGTGGCGCGCTCGGGCTCCAGCCGCCACAGCGCCGCCGAGGCCTTGGCCCCGCCCGCGCAGACGACGAGCGAGCGCAGCACCTCGCTGTAGACGTTCTTGGCGATGCCGTGACTCCTGATCCGCACCACGTCCTCCGGCCGCCACAACGCGGGCGCGTACCCGAGCTGCCGGAACTCGGGCGGCAGCTGCTCCGGGTTCTGCCCGAGCCGGCGCACGTAGGCGTTGATGCCCTCGGTGAAGCGGGTCGCGGCCCGTTTCGCCCCGGGGCCGTAGCTCGCCCACTCCCGGTCCATGTCACCCCGGTAGAGGAACATCCGCGCCGCCTTGTCCTGCTCCACGTAGGCGGGGCCGAACACCGAGGAGAGCTCTCCCAGGCCGCGCCGCCGCCAGAGGTCGATCTGGAACAGCCGGTCCCTGGCGGCGTTGAAGCCCTGCGCGAGGAAGAGGTCGTCGGTGTTCCGGGCGTAGATGTGCGGCACTCCCCACCGGTCCACGATCAGCTCGACCGGCTGCTTGAGGCCGGGGACCCGCAGGGTCTCCGCGTCCTGCGGGCGGGCGGCGGCGGGCAGCGTCGTCAGCGCCAGGACGAGCCCGGCGGCCAGCGCCGTTCCGGCGCGCAGGCGTCTCCTCATGGCACAGCACCTCTCGTTCAACGCGGCTCATATGCTTTGAGGGGCTTCCACCAGTCGCGGTGCTCCAGATACCAGCGCACCGTCTCCGCCAGCCCCTCGGTGAACGGGACCCGCGGCGCGTAGCCCAGCTCCTTCTGGATCTTGCTGATGTCCACGGAGTAGCGGAAGTCGTGGCCCTTGCGGTCGGCCACCGGCCGGACCATCGACCAGTCCATGCCCATGATGTCCAGCACGCGCCTGGTCAACGTCAGGTTGCTCAGCTCGGTCCCGCCGCCGATGTTGTAGACCTCCCCGGCGCGTCCCGACTCCGCGACCAGCGCGATGCCGTCGCAGTGGTCGTCCACGTGCAGCCAGTCCCGCACGTTCGCGCCGTCGCCGTAAAGAGGCACCGGCAGCCCGTCCGCCAGGTTGGTGACGAACAGCGGGATGACCTTCTCCGGGAACTGGTAGGGGCCGTAGTTGTTGGAGCAGCGGGTCACGCACACGTCCAGCCCGTGCGTCCGGTGGTAGGCCAGGGCCAGCAGGTCGGAGGACGCCTTCGACGCCGAGTACGGGGAGTTCGGGCCGAGGGGATCGTCCTCCGAGAACGAGCCCTCCGGGGTGGAGCCGTAGACCTCGTCCGTGGAGACGTGCACGAACCTGCCGACCCCGGCCTCCAGCGCGCACTGCAGCAGCGCGTGGGTGCCGAGCACATTGGTCCGGACGAACTCCGCCGACCCCTCGATGGAGCGGTCGACATGCGACTCGGCGGCGAAATGGACGACCAGGTCCACCTTCTCCATCGTGTCCCGCACGAGCGGCACGCCGGCGATGTCCCCGTGGACGAACCGGAGCCGGGGGTCGTCGAGCACCTCCGCCAGATTCTCCAGGTTCCCCGCGTACGTCAGCTTGTCGAGCACCACGACCTCGGCCTCGGCCAGCGCCGGATAGTGCCCCTGGAACACCCTGTTGACGAAGTTCGACCCGATGAAACCGGCGCCACCCGTCACAAGAATGCGCATCCTCAGTCCTCTTCGTAGGCCCTGTCCGGTCCGCCCGGCGGCGACTTCCATGACAGGACGCGTGCGGCGGCATCGGCCAGTGAATTCCGGATATTTAGGGGGGACCGGCACCGGAAAAAGCTCTTCGGTCCCGTCCCGCCGTACATTTAGGGGCTGTTTAGGGGCTGACGGGACGGCACCCGGCCGTGCCTGCCGAAACCCGGTAGGGGTGGGGATAAGGGTTGGTGTGGGAGGGGTGCCCATGTAGCGTTCTTGCTGATGAGACCGGCCGAATTCAGCGCCGTCTCGGAAATTCCCGGAAGATCGGTCGCACCTGTGCCCACGGCTTGTGAGAGGTGGCGAACGTGCGAGAAAAGACCTCCTTTTCGGAATCAAATCTTTTTGAGGGCGGACGACGTTGCTGACTATCAGCCCCACCGGCTCCCCTGTCGTTCAGGAGGAGCGCGAGCGCGATTTTCGTGAACCTGCCGTCCGCCTGGCCCGGCTGCTGGACGCCGGCTCCGTCGTGCCGCTGCACGACAAGGACGCCAGCGGCGTGACCGCCGTGCGAGGGCGTGTCGCGGGAAGGGACGTGATCGCCTACTGCACCGACGCCCTCAAGATGGGCGGCGCGATGGGCGCGGAGGGCTGCCGCTGGGTCGTGGAGGCCATCGACGCGGCCGTGCTCGAAGGCGTTCCCGTGATCGGCCTGTGGCACTCCGGCGGGGCCAGGCTGGCCGACGGCGTCGAGTCGATGGACGGCGTCGGAAAGGTGTTCCGCGCGATGACCCGGGCCTCCGGCCGGGTGCCCCAGATCTCGGTCGTCCTCGGACCGGCCGCCGGAGCCGCCGCCTACGGGCCCGCGCTGACGGACGTCGTGATCATGTCGTCCGCCGCCCGCATGTTCGTGACCGGCCCCGACGTCGTACGCACCGTCACGGGCGAGCAGGTCGACATGGAGTCGCTCGGCGGCCCCGGCGCCCACGGCCGCAAGTCGGGCGTGGCGCACGTGGTCGTCGAGAACGAGGCGGAGGCGTACCTGACGGCACGGCGCTTCACCGAGCTCTTCAACGGCCCGCGCTCCTTCGACCCGGACCTGGCGAAGGACGGCGACGACCTCGGGGCGCTGCTGCCGGAGAACCCGCGCCGCGCCTACGACGTGCGGCCCCTGGTCCGCGAGCTCCTCGACGACGGCGCGTTCGAGGAGCTGCAGCCGCGCTGGGCGGCCAACGTCGTCATCGGGCTCGGCCGGCTCGCCGGCGGGACCGTCGGCGTCATCGCCAACAACCCCCTGCGCAAGGGCGGCTGCCTGGACTCGCTCAGCGCCGAGAAGGCCTCGCGGTTCGTCCGCATGTGCGACGCGTTCGGCATCCCGCTGGTCGTGCTCGTGGACGTGCCCGGCTACCTGCCCGGCGTCGGCCAGGAGTGGGACGGCGTGATCCGGCGCGGCGCCAAGCTCCTGCACGCGTTCGCCGAGGCGGTCGTGCCCAGGGTCACCCTCGTCACGCGCAAGTCGTACGGCGGCGCGTACATCGCGATGAACTCCCGCTGCCTCGGGGCGACGGCGGTCTTCGCCTGGCCCCAGGCAGAGGTCGCGGTGATGAGCGCGGAGGCCGCCGTGGGCGTCCTGCACCGCAAGCGGCTGGCCGCCGCCCCCGACGAGGACCGCGAGGCGCTGCGGCTGAGCCTCGTCGAGGAGCAGATCCGCACGGCCGGCGGCGTGGGACGGGCCCTCGCGCTGGGCGTCGTGGACGAGGTGGTCGAGCCCGAGCACACCCGGCGGAGGATCGCCGAGGCCCTGGCCGCGACGCCGGCTCGGCGCGGCGACCACGGCAACATCCCCCTCTGACCGCGCCCGGTGGTACTGAAGGGAAAGGCGTACTGGCAGTGGCCAAGCAATTCACGGGAATCCTGGGAACCGGTTCCTACCTGCCCAAGGAAGAGGTCGCCAACGAGGAGGTGGCGGCCAAGGCCGGCGTGACCGCGGAATGGATCCAGCGCAAGACCCAGATCTCCGCCCGCCGCCATGCCGCTCCCGACGAGGCCACCTCCGACCTCGCCGTCCGGGCCGCCAGGAACGCGCTGAGCCAGGCCCGCGTCGACATCGGCCGGATCGGCTACATCATCGTGTCCACCTCGACCGGCGACTCGCCCCAGCCGCCGACCTCGTACCTGGTCCAGGACGCGCTCGGCGGGCGCGGCGCCGCCTGCTTCGACATCAACGTCGTCTGCAGCGGTTTCGTGTACGCGCTGGCGCTGGCCGACAGCCTCGTCGCGCTCCGCCCCGACACCTACGCGCTCGTGGTGGCCGCGGACGTGTACTCGCGCATCCTCGACGCCACCGACCGCCGCACAGCCGTGCTCTTCGGGGACGGCGCCGGCGCGGCCGTCGTCGGCCCGGTGCCGGAACGCTCCGGGATCATCGGCTTCGACCTGACCAGCGACGGCGCGGCCAGCCAGCTCATCAGGGTCGACGCCGGAGGCAGCAGGCTTCCCGCCTCCCACGAGACGGTCGAGGCCGGCGACCACTACTTCCGCATGGACGGCCGCGGGGTCAGGAACTACGTGATGGAGCACGTGCCGCCCATCCTGGAGGGCCTGGTGAGCCGCGCCGGGTTCCGGCCGCAGGAGATCGACGTCTTCGTGCCGCACCAGGCGAACGGGGTCATGGTCACCGAACTGGTCGAACGCGTCGGTCTCACCGGCGCGCGCACCGCCCGGACGCTGGAGCGGTACGGAAACGTGGGCAGCGCCTCGGTCCCCGTGGCGCTCGACGAGGCGAACCGGTCGGGCCTCATCAAGGACGGCGATCTCGTCCTGCTCGCCGGGTTCGGCGGCGGCATGTCCATCGGGGCGTGCCTTCTTCACTGGTCGGCGCCGACGGTGCCGGTGTCACAGGAGGCGTGATGAGCGAGATGCGCAAGGTCGGCATCGTCGGGTGCGGCGTCATGGGCTCGGGCATCGCGGAGGCGTGCGCCCGCGCCGGGCTCGACGTGATCGTCGCCGTGTCCACGGAGGCGTCCCTCGCGCCCGCGCGGCGGCGCGTGACCGCGTGGCTCGACCGGGGCCTGCGCAGGGCCACGATCACCGAGGCCGAGCGGGACGCGGCGCTGGCCCGCGTCTCCTTCGTCACGGACCTCGCCGAGCTCGGCGACCGGCAGATCGTCTTCGAGGCCGTCCCCGAGAGCGAGTCGATCAAGCTCGACGTGCTGGGCGCGCTGGACAAGATCCTGGACGACCCGGACGCGATCCTCGCGTCGAACACCTCCTCCATCCCGATCATCCGGCTGGCGCGGGCCACCAGCCGGCCCGCCCAGGTGATCGGGGTGCACTTCTTCAACCCGATGCCCGCGCTCCCGCTGGTGGAGCTCATCGGGTCGCTGCTGACGGCGGACGAGACGTACGCGCGGGCGGAGTCGTTCGTCGCCGGGACGCTCGGCAAACAGGTGATCAGGTCGCAGGACCGCGCCGGTTTCGTGGTCAACGCGCTGCTCATCCCGTTCCTGCTGTCGGCCGTGCGGATGGTGGAGAGCGGGTTCGCCCGCGCCGACGTCGTCGATCAGGGCATGGTGCTGGGCTGCTCCCACCCGATGGGCCCGCTGAAGCTGGCCGACCTGATCGGCCTGGACACGGTGGCCTCGATCGCGGAGGCCCTCTACGAGGAGTTCAAGGAGCCGCTCTACACGCCCCCGCCGCTCCTGCTGCGCATGGTCGAGGGCGGCCTCCTGGGAAAGAAGACCGGCCGCGGATTCTACGAATACGCCTAGCGGCCGGCGGACATCACAGAAAGGTTTTCGGACATGCAGATCCGCCAGCTCAGGGTGGACGGCGCGTTCTTGATCCAGCCCAAGGTCTTCCATGACGACAGGGGCCTGTTCCTCGAGGCGTTCAGCCAGCCGGAGTTCCGGAAGGCGGTCGGCCACGAGCTCTCGGTCGCCCAGGTCAACTGCTCGGTGTCGCGGCGCGGGACCATCCGCGGCCTGCACGCCACCGCGCTGCCGGGCCAGGCGCGCTACATGACCTGCCCGCAGGGCGCCATCATCGACATCCTGGTCGACATCCGGGTCGGCTCGCCCACCTACGGCGAGCACGTCGCGGTCGAGCTGAGCGCGGAGAACCGCAACGCCCTCTACCTGGCCGAAGGGCTCGCCCACGGGTTCGCGCCGCTGACGGACCAGGCCACGGTCGTGTACCTGTGCTCCAGCACGTGGTCCCCCGGCACGTCGATCCAGATCGACCCCCTGGACCCGGAGCTGGCCCTGCCCTGGCCGCCCAAGCGCGACCTGCTGTCGGAGAAGGACCTCGCCGCCCCGTCCCTGCGCGAGGCCGAGAAGCTCGGGCTGCTGCCGGACTACTCCGCCTGCCGCGCCCGCTACGCCGAACTCGAGGACCCCGCCCTCGTCGGCTGACGACGGGCGAGACAGGCAAGGAGCACAGCCAATGATCCCGTTGTTCAAGGTGCCGATGTCCGACGAGGCGCCGGCCGCCGTCGCCGAGGTGGTCGGCAGCGGCCAGATCGGCCAGGGGGCCAAGGTCGTCGAGTTCGAGGCGGCGCTCGCCGCCAGGATCGGCAACCCCAGGGTGGCCACCGTCAACAGCGCCACCGCCGGGCTCCAGCTCGCGCTGCGCCTGGTCGCCGGCGACGACGACGGCCAGGGCGAGGTGCTGTCCACGCCGCTGACCATGGAGGCCACCAACTGGGCGATCCTGGCCAACCGGCTGCGGATCAAGTGGGTGGACGTCGACCCGGCCACCCTCAACGTCGACCTCGACGACCTGGCCAGGAAGATCACACCCAGGACCCGCGCCATCATGGTCGTGCACTTCGCCGGATACCCGGTGGACCTCGACCGGCTGGCCGCGATCCTCGACGACGCCGAGGCCGCGTTCGGCTCCCGGATCACCGTGATCGAGGACTGCGCGCACGCCTGGGGCGCGACCTACCGCGGCGCGCCGATCGGCACCCACGGCAACATCTCCGTCTTCAGCTTCCAGGCCATCAAGCACCTCACCACCGGCGACGGCGGCGCGCTCGCGCTGCCCACCGACGAGCTGCACGAGCGGGCCAGGCTGCTGCGCTGGTTCGGCATCGACCGCAGCGCCGACCGGCTGCGCAACCCGCCCGACGTGCCCGAGTGGGGCTACAAGTTCCACATGACGGACATCAACGCCTCGATCGGGCTGGCCAACCTGGCCAAGGCGGACGAGGTGGTGGCCAGGCACCGCGACAACGCCGCCTTCTACGACCGGGAGCTGGCCGGCGTCCCGGGGCTGGAGCTGACCGAACGCTCCGGCGACCGCCAGTCCTCCTTCTGGATCTACCCGATGAAGGTGGACGACCGGGACGGGTTCCTCAAGCGCATGGACGCGGCCGGGATCATGGCCAGCAACGTGCACGAGCGCAACGACCTGCACACCTGCGTGCGCGAGTACGCCGCCCTGCTCCCCGGCCTGGAGCGGGTCGCCAAGCGCGTGGTGTGCGTGCCGGTGGGCTGGTGGGTCACCGACGAGCAGCGCCGCCACATCGTGGACACCATCAAGGAGGGCTGGTGACCTCCGCCCCGCGGACCGCGATCGTCTTCCCCGGGATGGGGCCCGTCCAGTTCGCCGACGTCGCCGAATTCATGCGGGGCGATCCCGCGGCGCGGCGGCTGATCGCCGCCGCCGACGACGTCCTCGGCTACTCGCTGGTGGACCGCTTCCAGGAGTCCCGGAACGACTACAGCGAGGCCGCCCAGGTGGCGTTCATGGTGAACTGCGTGGCCCTCGCGGACTGGGCCGGGCGGACCCTGGGCGTGGAGCCGGTCGTGTGCGTCGGCCCGAGCTTCGGCGGCAAGGCGGCCGCGGCGTACTCGGGCGCCCTGTCCTTCGAGGACGCCGTGCGCATGACGGCCGGGCTGGCCCGCTGCACCGACGACTACTTCGCCCGCGAGCACCGGGACATCGTCACCCACTCCTTCGTGCGCACCCCGGAGCCCGGGCTGCGGGAGGTGCTGGCCGAGCTGGACGAGCGCGGCGAGTGGTACGACCTCTCCTGCTACATCGACCACGACTTCTACATGCTCTCCCTGGCGGAGCGGCAGGTGGAGTGGCTGCAGCGGCGGGTACGGGCCATCGGCGGGCTCCCGCTGTACACGATGCGCCCCCCGATGCACTCGGCCGCGTTCCAGGCGCTGCGGCAGCGGGCCGAGGAGGAGGTCCTCGACGGCCTCCGGTTTGCCGACCCGAGGCTGCCGGTGGTGGACGACCACGACGGCGCGCTGCTGACGACCGGGGACGGCGTGCGGACGATGCTGCTCGACGGCTTCGTACGGCCCCTGCGCTGGCCGGAGGTGGTGGCGGCGCTGCGGCGGCTGGAGGTCGCCAGGGTGTGCGTCTCCGGCCCGGACAGCCTGTTCGGCCGGGTGGCGGTCACCAGGGAGAACTTCGCGGTGACACCGGTGAACCCGAGACTGGCGATGATGCCCCGCCCGGCCTCGGTGGCCTAGCCCGGCATGCGACGAGGCCACGGCTCACCGGGTGATGAGCGCGTGGCCTCGTCGCGGGCGTCAGCCGGCGGTCTCGGAAATCCCGGTCAAGGTGTTCCACAACACGGCGGGGGTCTGGAAGGTCTCCGGGGTCAGCGCGTCGTCCCGGAATCGCACCCCGTACGTGTCCTCCAGGGCGCCCAGCAATTGCACGATGCCGAGCGAGTCGAGGCCGAAGTCCAGCAGCGCGACGTCCTCCCGGAGTTTCTCGTCGGCCGGGAGAAAAGGCAGGTGCTGGCGCAGGATCTCCTCGAAACGGTTGTCCCACATGGCGCGCGGATTCCTTTCTCAATCGAATTATCTGGACTTGACGTTATAGCCCGGAAACGCCGATGTCCACGGATTCGACAAAAGAATTTGACAAACATATTCGGACCTGGTGCCCGGAATAATTGCGGCCGGAGGAAACAATGACCGGAGAATGCAGCCCCGCCCTCTATGAATTCTTTCTGCGCGGTCTGGCGAAGTCGCCCGGCCGGGCGGCGTTCCGGGCCGGCGTGGACACCTTGACCTACGACCAGGTCTACCGGCTGGCCCTGCTGTGGGGCGGCGCGCTGCCGCGTACGTCACCCGCCGCCGTCGGGGTGCTCGCCGCCAAGGGGACCGTCTCCTACGTCGGGATCCTCGCCGGCCTCTTCGCCGGGGTGACCGTCGTGCCGCTGCAGCCGGACTTCCCGGCCGCGCGTACCAGGCAGATGATCGAGGCGGCCGGGGTGTCGGCGCTCATCGTGGACGAACGCGGGCGGAAGATCGCCGAGGAGCTGCTGGGCGAGGGCATGGACGTCGCCGTCCTCGCGCCCGACACCGACCCGATCGACCACGGGCTCGCCCTCCCGCGGCCCCGGCCGGTCGAGGCCGGCGACATCGCGTACGTGCTGTTCACCTCGGGTTCCACCGGGACGCCCAAGGGCGTGCCGATCACCCACGGCAACACCGCCCACTATTTCCGGTTCCTGGCCGGACGGTACGACTTCACCAGTGACGACGTCTTCTCCCAGACGTTCGACCTGACCTTCGACTGCGCCATGTTCGACCTGTTCTGCGCCTGGGGCGCCGGGGCGACGTCCGTGGCGGTGCCGCCGCACGCGTACCGGAACCTGCCGCGCTTCCTCGCCGAGCAGGGGATCACCGTGTGGTTCTCCACCCCCAGCGCGATCTCGATGGTGCGCAGGACCGGTGGTCTCGGCGCCGCCGCCATGCCGTTCCTGCGCTGGAGCTTCTTCGCCGGAGAGGCGCTGAAGGTCGCGGACGCCACCGACTGGCAGCGGGCCGCCCCCGCCTCCGTCCTGGAGAACCTGTACGGCCCGACCGAGCTGACCATCACCATCGTCGGTCACCGCTGGTCCCAGGAGACCTCGCCCGGACTGGGCGTCAACGGCCTGTCGCCGATCGGGTTCGTCAACGACGGCCACGACCACCTGCTGCTCGACGACGAGGGATGGCCGACCGGCACCGAGGGCGAGCTCTGGATCACCGGCCCGCAGACCACCCCCGGATACCTCGATCCCGAGCACGACCACGGCCGGTTCGTCGAGCGCGAGGGCCGCGTCTGGTACAACACCGGCGACCGGGTCCGGCGCGCGGCCAACGGCGAGCTCGTCTATCTCGGCCGGGGCGACGCCCAGGTCCAGGTGCAGGGCTGGCGCGTCGAGCTGGCCGAGATCGACCACGCCGTACGCGGCTGCGACGGCGTCGAGGACGCGGTGACGGTGAGCACCACGGCCGACGACGCCACCGCGCTCGTCGTCTTCTACACCGGAGCCCCCGCGCCGCCGGCCCGCTTCGCCGCCCAGCTCCGCAGGACGCTGCCGGCGGGCCTCATTCCCCGGCACTACCACCACCTGGACGAGCTGCCGCTGAACCCCAACCGCAAGGTCGACCGGGCCGGCCTGCGGGCCCGGGCCACGGAGCTGGTCGGCTGAGCTGGTCGGCTGAGCGCGGGGCGCCGGCCGGGCGGGGCCCAGCGGCGGCTGAGCGGGGCGGGGCTCAGCGGCTCCGCATCCCGCGGCGCAGTGAGAAGATCATGTCCTCGCGCATCTTCTTGGTGATCTCGGCGTGCGCGATCACGGACGCGCCGTGGAAGGTCCCCGGATACAGCACGAGCTCCGTCGCGACCCCCGCCTGGACGAGCCGCTGGGCGTACTCGATGCCCTCGTCGCGCAGCGGGTCGAACTCGCACACCACCACCAGCGCCGGAGGCAGGCCGGTGAGGTCGCCGGCCCGCATGGGCGCGGCGTAGGGGGACACGTCCGGTCCGCCCGGAGCCGGGCCGTCCTTGAGGTAATACCGCCACATGGCCTCGTTGTTGCGGCTGTTCCAGCTGGGGGTGTCGACGAAGTCCCGCATGGAGCGCGTCGTCATCCGGTCGTCCAGCACCGGCACGTCCAGGAACTGGAAGCAGATCTCCGGGCCGCCGCGGTCGCGGGCCAGCAGGGAGACCGCCGCGGAGAGGTTCCCGCCGGCGCTGTCGCCGCCGATCGCGATCCGCTCGGGGTCCACGCCGAGCTCCCCGGCCGCGGAGCGCAACCACGTCAGCGACGCGTACGTGTCCTCCAGCGCCCCGGGGAACGGGGTCTCGGGGGAGAGCCGGTAGTCGACCGACACCACGACGGCGCCGACCCGGTCGGCGATCTCCGTGCACCGCGCGTCGAACACCACTAAGTCGGAGGCCACGAATCCGCCCCCGTGCAGGTAGAGGAGCGCCGGCCGGGGCCGGTCCGCGGCGGGCGGCCGGTAGAGGCGTACCTTCACCGGGGGCGCGCCCCCGGGGCCGGGGACCTCGCGATCGCTGATGTCCACGGCCTGCTCGGGCGTGTAGTGCGGGAGCTTCTCGTGGAACGCCTGCTCTTCCTCCGGGGTGAGGGTGATCTCCCGGTTGACGACCTGGGAGAGTTCGACGTCGGGGATCATCGACGCCCACGGCGCGAGCTCTGAGTCGAGGTTGTAGCGCATGAGATCATCCTCCGCGCCGGGGCGGCGCCGGGTCATCCGCCGAATGGCCGCCGCCGGGCGGGTCCGCCCGGCCGAACGGCGGTGTTCATTTGGGCGGCGTCTATTGGGCGGCGCCTATTGCGCGGTGGCGCCGCCGTCGATGGCCAGTGCCGCGCCGGTGATGAAGGCCGCGTCGTCGCTGAGGAGGAACGCGACGAGCGCGGCGATCTCCTCGGGATGCGCCGCCCGTCCCGAGGGATTGGGCACCCGGGTCTCCAGCGGCCCGTCCAGCGGCGCTCCCAGCAGATTGCGGAGCAGCGGGGTGTCGACGTTGCCGGTGACCAGCGCGTTCACCCGTACACCCCGCTCGGCGTTCTCCAGGGCGACGGCCCTGGTCAGCCCGACCACACCGTGCTTGGCGGCCACGTACGGCGCCGCGCCCGGGATCCCGGCGCAGCCGTAGGTGGAGGCGTTGGTCACGATCGAGCCCCCGCCGGCGGCCAGGATCGCCGGGACCTGGTGCTTGAGCCCGTAGAAGACGCTGGTGAGGTTCTGCTCCAGGTCCGCCCGCCAGTGGGCCTCGTCCACGTCGGACACCAGCCCGGTCCCGTTCACGCCGCCGACGTTGTTGAACGCCCCGTCCAGCCGGCCGAACTCCGTGACCGCCGAGCGCACCACCCGTTCGGCGTCGGCCTCCACCGTGACGTCGGCCGGGACGAACAGCGCCCGGCCGCCCTTCGCCTGGATGTCGGCCGCCACCTGCGCGCCGACGTCCTCGCGCCGGGCCGCGATCACCACGGCGCCGCCCTCGGCGGCGACCCGTTCCGCGACGGCCTTCCCGATGCCGGAAGTCCCTCCTGTGATCACGACGACCTTGGAAGCCAGGTCAGCAGCCACGTCTCATCCTCCGCAAGCTAGTTGTCCGACGGTTCGCGGAACCGGTTGATCTGGTCGATGTGGCGGGCGCGGAACTCGGGGTCGTCGACGCCGAGACCGGGCCGCGGCGCCAGGCACAGGACCCCGACCTTGCCGCTGTGGGCGTTCGCGTGGACGCGGCGGGTCGCCACCCCGACCTCGTCGAGGTCGTAGACGGCGGACAGGGTGGGGTGGACCGCCCCCTTGGCGATGAGGCGGTTGGCCTCCCAGGCCTCCCGGTAGTTCGCGAAGTGGGTGCCGACGATCCGCTTCAGCGCCATCCACAGGTAGCGGTTGTCGTACTGGTGCTGGTAGCCGGAGGTGGAGGCGCAGGTGACGATCGTGCCGCCGCGGCGGGCCACGTACACGCTCGCGCCCATGGTCTCCCTGCCCGGGTGCTCGAAGACCACGTCGGGGTCGTCGCCGCCGGTCAGCTCCCGGATCCGCGCCCCGAACCGCTTCCACTCCTTGGGGTCGGGCGTCTCCGGGTCCTTCCAGAACCGGAAGCCCTCGTCGGCCCGGTTGATCACCAGCTCCGCGCCCTGGGCCCGGACCAGCTCGGCCTTGTGGTCGCTGGAGACCACGCAGACCGGGATCCCCCCGGCGCGCAGGACGAGCTGGGTGGCGTACGAGCCGAGCCCGCCCGCGGCCCCCCAGATGAGCACCACGTCGCCGATCTTGATCTGCGCGCCGTTGCGCGAGATGAGCTGGCGGTAGGCCGTGGAGTGCACCAGGCCGGAGGACGCCGACTCCTCCCAGGTCAGGTGGGCGGGCTTGGGCATGAGCTGGTTCGCCTTGACCAGGCTGAGCTGCGCGAGCCCGCCGTAGTTGGTCTCGTACCCCCAGATGCGCTGGTCGGGGTCGAGCATGCTGTCGTCGTGGCCGTCGGCCGAGGAGAGCTCGACCGACAGGCAGTGCGCCACGACCTTGTCACCGGCCTGCCACCGGTGGACGCCGGGGCCGGTCTTCAGCACGACGCCGGACATGTCCGAACCGAGCACGTGGAAGGGCTGGTCGTGGATCCCGGCCGACGGGACCGCCTTCGCGTAGCGCTTCAGGAAGCCGAACGTGTGCATCGGCTCGAAGATGGCGCTCCACACCGTGTTGTAGTTGATGCTGCTCGCCATCACCGCGACGAGCACCTCGCCCGGGCCGGGCTCCGGCGTGGGGACGTCGGACATGGTCAGCGACTTCGCGGGATCGCGGTTCTCGGCCGGGATGCCGCCGAACATGTCCACGTCGTCGTGGAGCACGACCGCCGCCCGGTAGCTCTCCGGGATCGGGAGGTTCCTGAGCTGCTCGGCGTCGTACTGCTCGGACAGGAGGATGTCTCTGATTTCCTTCATCGATTCTCCTTGGCGGGAGTTCGAGCGGGTGGGGGTCAAGGGCCGGCGACAGGACGCGCGGCCCGCCGGGGTCAGGACGCGCCGAGCTGGTCGTCCAGCGCGGCGAAGAGCTCCTCGTCGGAAAGGTCGTCGAGGTCCCGGTCGGCCTCCTCCGCCGCGCCGTTCACCCCTTCGGCCGCGTGCAGGATGGCCCGGAAGCGGTCGCTGATCTGCGCCCGGTCCCCGGCGGACAGGGCCTGCTCCCGTAGCAGCCGCTCCATCTCGTCGAGCTGGGCGAAGATCGAGCCGGACGGCGTCTCGGGCGCGAGCTTGTCCTGGACGAACCGGGCGAGGGCGATCGGGGTGGGATAGTCGAAGACCAGGGTGGCGGGGAGCTTCAGCCCGGTGGCCCGGCCCAGCCGGTTGCGCAGCTCCACCGCGGTCAGCGAGTCGAACCCGAGCTCGTTGAACGCCCGGTCCGGTTGTACCGGGTCGTCCGAGGTGTGTCCCAGCACCGCCGCGGCCTCACTGCGTACCAGGGACACCACCAGGCGCTCCCGCTTGGCCGGCGGCAGCTCCGCGAGTCGCGCCGCGAACGCTGTACCGTCGTCGCCCCCAGAGGCCGCCGGCGCTTCGAGCGCCCGCGCGAACTCGGGAACGGCGCTCACCAGGGGACGCGGCCGCGCCAGCGCGAAGGCGGGCGCGAAGCGCTCCCAGTCGATGTCGGTCACCACCAGGTGGCCCCCGCCGCTGCCGACCAGCTGGCCGATGGCCATCGCCGCCGCGTCGGGCGCCATCGGCCGCAGGCCGCTCCTGCCCAGCTGCTCCCCGGCGTCCTCCATCATCCCGCCGCCGCCCCAACCGCCCCAGGCGATCGAGGAGCCCGCGAGCCCGCGGATCCGCCGGCGCTGCGCCAGCCCGTCGAGGAACGCGTTGGCGGCGGCGTAGGAGGCCTGCCCGCTCGACCCCCACACGGCCGCGCCGGAGGAGAACATCACGAACGCCTCCAGTGGCCGGTCAGCCAGGGCCTCGTCCAGGTTGATCGCCCCGATGACCTTGGACCGGGCGAAGCCGGCGAAGTCCTCCAGCGTGGTGTCGGCCACGAGCACGTCGTCGTGCCCGACACCGGCCGCGTGCATCACCGCCGTCAGGTCGGGGATCGACTCCAGCAGGTCCCGTACCGCCGCCCGGTCGGCGACGTCGCAGGCGGCCACCGTGACGGCGGCGCCCAGCTCGGTCAGCTCGGCCTCGAGCTCCGCGACGCCCTCGGCGCCGCCTCCGCGGCGGCTGACCAGCACCAGGCGGTCGGCGCCCTCCCGGGCGAGCCACCGTGCCACGTTCGCGCCGACCCCGCTGGTGCCGCCGGTGACCAGCACCGTTCCGTTCGGCTTCCAGCTCCGCGCCCGGTCCGCGCCACCGTTCGGCGAGCGCACCATGCGGCGTGCCCGTACGACGCCTGCGCGGATCGCCACCTGGTCCTCGCCGCTCGTGCCCGCGAGCACCCCCTGGAGCAGCGCGATGTCGTCGGCTCCGGGGGCGGGGGGAAGGTCGACGATGCCGCCCCAGGTGTCCGGGTGGTCCACCGCGAGAACCGCGCCAAGCCCCCAGAGCGCAGTCTGGAACGGACTGACCCTCTCCACAGCCTCGCCTCCTCCGGCTCTCTCTCCTCCGGCTCTCTCTCCGCCGGCGCCGTCTTCGGTGGCGCTGTCTCCGGCCGCTCCGTCTCCGGCCGCTCCGTCTCCGGCCGCTCCGTCTCCGGTGGCCTCGTCCAGGGCGACCGCGCCGGACGTGGTCAGCCACAGGGGCGCGCTCACCTCCGCATCGGCCAGCGCCTGCACCAACGTGACGGTCGCCGCGGCGCCCCGGGACAGCGTCGGGTGCTCCTCGTGCGGCTCGTCGTCGAGCGGCAGGAGACAGAGCACACCGGTCAGCCCGGGCCGGGCCTGCGCACGTATGGCTTCAGCGAGTGCGGCGCGGTCCTCACCGCCGACCACCAGCGGATACACCCGGGCAGCCCGCGCGGACAGACCGTCCAGGACGTCCCGGACGATCCGGGGATCGCCGCCCGCGGCGGGCACGGCCACCAGCCACGCCGTACCGGTGATCCCCGCCGCGCTCGGCGCGCTCACCCCGCGCCACACCAGCTTGTAACGCCAGTCGTCGAGTACGGACCGCTTGCGCTCCGCGTCCCTCAGGGATGACAGGGCGGGAAGCACGGTCCTCAGGGCGTCCGCGTCCACCTTCAACCGGGTGGCCAGCGCCTCCGTCTCCTCCGACTCCAGCGCCTTCCAGAAACCGTCGTCCCGGGGGCCGTCCGACCCGTGCCCGTGGGACGACGGCTCCAGCCAGTAGTGGTGGTGTTGGAAGGGGTAGGTGGGCAGGTCGGTGGTGGTGGCGTGGGGGATGAGGGTGGTCCAGTTGGGGGTGGTGTTGGTGTTGTGGGTGTGGGTGGTGGCGATGGCGGTCAGGAGGGTGTGGGTTTCGGGGTGGTTTTTGCGGAGGGTGGGGGTGAAGTGGGTGCTGCTGCTGGTGGTGGTGTGGGTGGTGGGGGTGGGGGTGGTGGGGAGGTTGTGGGGGGCGATGGCGGTGAGGGTGGTGTCGGGTCCGATTTCGAGGTAGGTGGTGACGCCGGTGTGGTGGAGGTGGGTGATGGTGTTGGCGAATTGGACGGGTTGGCGGGCGTGGTGGGCCCAGTGGGTGGGGGTGAGGGTGTGGGTGGGGGTGGCGGTGGTGTTGGTGATGAGGGGGGTGTGGGCGGGGTGGTGGGTGAGGGTGTGGGCGAGGGTGTTGAGGGGGG
>NZ_JBSFTC010000209.1:0-20575 GCF_053590415.1 Nonomuraea sp. NPDC003201 | reverse complement strand
AGGGCGCTCGCGATGCCCGCCTCGGTGCCGGGGCGGCCGGAGTGCGCGGCGCCGACCATGCGCGCCGCCGGATCGGCCACCAGCACCGCCGGGCAGTCGGCCCCGAGCGAGGCCAGCGCCAGCCCCGGCTCGGTGGTGAACACGCCGTCGAGCGCGGGCGGATCGTCCCCGAAGGGCTCGCTCACGTACGCGACGTCGGCGCTGTGGACCTGGCGCATGAACACGACCCCCCGCACGCCCAACTCGGCGGCCACCCCCGCCCGGTTGGCCCGCACGGCCTCCGGGTCGTCGCCGACCATCCCGCCGAGGTTGCGCGACCCGAACGGCGGGACGCTGATCCCCCCGTGACGATCGGTGACGGCGACACGCACTCCAGAGGCCAGCTCCATGGCTCGATCCTAGAGCGCGAGGCTCACCGGCTCTGCCAGAGGTTCACCGTCCCTGCCAGGTGGCCCGCTCCTTGGCGAGGAAGGCGGGCACGGCGGCGTGGAAGTCGGCGCTGCCGAAGACCGTGGCCACGATGTCGTCCCCGTCCGGCAGGCCGGCCACGCGCAGCCGCCTGACCGCCTCCTTGGCCGCCCACATCGACAGCGGCGCGTGGGAGAGCAGCCGCTCCTCCACCTCCGCCTGCCGTGCGGGCAGGTCGTCGGGAGCGCACAGCTCGGCCACGAACCCGGCGGCGTGCGCCTCCTCGGCCGTGTACATGCGGGCCCGCAGCAGCATGTCCAGCGTGCGGGCGGGGCCGAGGTGGTGGACGAGCAGCGAGTACGTGTTCATCGACAGGCAGTTGCCCAGCGTCCTCGCGATGGGAGCCCCGAACCGGGCACCCGGCACGGCCAGCCGCAGGTCGCAGGCGGCGGCCACGACCAGGCCCCCGCCCACGCAGTAGCCCTGGACGACGGCCACGGTGGGCACCTTGACGCGTTCGAGCCGGTCGATGATCCGCTGGACCTTGCGCTCGTACGCGATCCCGTCGTCCCCATCGACAAAGGTGGAAAACTGCGAAATATCGGTGCCCGCCACGAAGGCCCGCCCACCGGCCCCCGACAACACGAGCAGCTTGATCGCGGGATCCGCGTCGGCCCGCTCGCAGGCGTCGTAAAGGCCGTCCCACATCGCCCAGGTCAGCGCGTTGTGCTGCTCCGGCCGGTTGAACGTGACCCGCAGCACGGGCCCGTCGGCGTCGATGACAAGCTCGGTCACACCGTCTCCTTGACTCTTCGCGGGATGAGCTTCAGCAGCGAGGGCCCGGCCGCCAGCAGGGCGGCCGGCACGAGCACCGCCAGCGCGATCGGCCGGGTGAGGATGATCGTCAGGTCGCCATCCCCCATCGCGGACGTCTGCACGAGCGCCTTCTCGAACAGCGCCCCGATCACCAGCCCGAGCACGAGCGGCGCCATCGGCAGATCAAACTTTTTCATGAAATATCCGATCAGTCCGGAGGCGAACACGATCCACACGCTGAACATGTTGTTGTCGATCGAATAGGCCCCGACGAAGCTGGTGACCAGGATCAGCGGATACAGGTACCCGTACGGGATCCGCAGCATCTGCGCGAACAGCGGCGCCAGCGGCAGGTTCAGCACGAGCAGCAGCACGTTCCCGATGAAGAATGAGGCCAGCAGCCCCCACACCAGCTCCGGCTGCTCGTCGAAGAGCAGCGGCCCCGGCTGGATCCCGTACATCGTGAACGCCCCCAGCAGCACGGCCGTGGTCGCGCCGCCCGGGATGCCCAGCGCGAGGGTGGGCACGAAGTTGGCGTTCGCGGCGGCGTTGTTGGCGCTCTCCGGCGCCGCGACACCCTCGATCGCGCCCTGCCCGAACTCGTCCCGGTGCCGCGAGACCCGCTTCTCCACTCCGTACGCGAGGAAGGACGCCAGCGTGGACCCGGCGCCGGGCAGGCAGCCGAGCAGGTAGCCGATCACGCTCCCCCGGGCGATCGCCCCCTTGGAGCGGGACAGCTCCTCCCGGGTGATCACCAGGTCCCTGAAGCGGGCCCGGATGGGCTCGGCCGCGCCCTGCCTGATCTGGTAGAGCACCTCCCCCACCGCGAACAGCCCGATCATCACCTGGACGAACGGCAGCCCGGACAGCAGGTCCACGTCCCCGAAGGTGTAGCGGGGCAGCCCGGTGGCCGCGTCCACGCCGACGGTCGCGAGCAGGACGCCGAGCACGGCCATGGCCAGGCCGCGCAGCCGCGCACCGCCGGAGAAGCTCACGATGGTGGCCAGGCCGAGGACCATGACGGCGAGGTTCTCGGGCGGGCCGAAGTCGAGCGCCAGCTTGGCGAACGGCGGCGCCATCGCCACCAGCAGCACCAGCGAGACGATCGCGGCGGCGAACGACCCGATGGCCGCGATCGCCAGCGCCGCCCCGGCCCGTCCCTTGCGGGCCATCTGGTAGCCGTCGATCGCGGTCACCACGCTGGCCGCCTCGCCGGGCGTGGAGATCAGCACGGAGGTGATCGTGCCGCCGTACTGGGCGCCGTAGTAGATCCCGGCGAGCATGATGAGCGCGGTCAGCGGCTCGAACGACAGCGTCAGCGGCAGCAGCACGGCCACGCCGGTAGTCGAGCCCAGCCCCGGCAGCAGGCCGATGACGGTCCCGGCGAGCACGCCGACGAAGCACCACAGCAGGTTGGCGGGTGTGAGGGCCGCGCCGAAGCCCATGACCAGGTTGTCCAGCATCACCCGTCACCTCCGACGCCCAGCAGCCCGCCGGGCAGCGGCACGGCCAGGAACAGCACGAACACCGCGTAGATCACCACCGTGGCGGCCACGGCCACGCCCGCCGCCGGCACGACCCGCTGCTTCTCCACGAACGCCGACACGGCGAAGACCAGCAGCCCGAACGCCACCAGGAACCCGGTCAGCGGCACCAGCAGCAGCGCGACCAGCAGCATGGCGAACACGGTCCACAGCGTCCTGACGCGCCGGGGGTCGTCCGCCTCGGTGGCGGGCGCGGCACGGCGTACGGACTGCACGAGGCAGGCGGCCGAGAGCACGGCCAGCGCCACGCCGCTCACCAGCGGCAGGAACCCGGGCCCCACCTGCCCGCCGTCCTTGGTGATGCCGTAGCCGAACGAGACGGCGGCCATGGCCGTCGACAGGCAGACCAGCACCGCCCAGACGACGGCCTCGCCGCGGAGCAGCTGCCTCATGACGACTTCTTCAGCACCGGCGCGAGCGCCGTGTCGAGCTGTTCGAGGTATTCGCCGAAGTCGGCGCCGTACAGCTCGGCCTGCTGCAGGTAGTTGTCCTTGAGCCACTTCTGGAACTCGGCGGTCTTGGCCACACCCCTGGCCGCCTGCTCCCAGTACGCCTTCTCCCGCGCGTCCAGCCCGCCCGGCCCGATGAAGCCTCTGAACTGCACGTACGAGACGTCGATGCCCTGCTCCTTGGCCGTGCCCAGGGAGGCGAACTCAGGGTAGGTGTAGCGCTTGTCGGTGGTGACGCACAGGCCCCGGAGGTCGCCGGACCTGAACTGGCCGATCACCTCGCCCGGGTTGAGCAGGGCGACCTGGATCTGGCCGCCGAGCACGGCCGGCACCAGCTCGCCGCCCGACTCGAAGGGCACGCGCTGGAACTTCACGCCGGTCTTCTGCTCGATCATCGTGAAGATCACGTTGTCCACGCCGTACGCGCCCGACATGCCCACGCTCACCCGGCCGCTCCTGGCCGCGCCGACCACGTCGGCGCACGTCTTGAACGGCGAGTCCTTCTTGACCACGACGATGCCGCCGTCCTCGGCCAGCTTGGCGACCGGCGTGAAGTCCCGCCGGGTGAAGGACACCTGCCCGCTGAGCGGCAGCGACAGGATGGCGTTCTCGGTGGCGAGCAGGTACTTGCCGTCGCCCTTCTTGCCGAGCAGGGCCGAGTAGCCGACCGCGCCCGAGCCGCCCTCGCGGTTCTCCACGGTGACCTTCAGCCCGGGCTGGGCCTTCTCCAGGGCGGCGGCGATGGCGCGGCCCGCCAGGTCGCTGCCGCCGCCCGCCGAGAACGGCACGATCATGCGGACGTCGCCGCGCGGCTTCCACGCGCCGCCCCCGGCGTCGGCGTTCGTGCCGCAGGCGGCG
Source organism: Nonomuraea sp. NPDC003201 (assembly GCF_053590415.1). Taxonomy (NCBI): domain Bacteria; kingdom Bacillati; phylum Actinomycetota; class Actinomycetes; order Streptosporangiales; family Streptosporangiaceae; genus Nonomuraea; species Nonomuraea sp. NPDC003201. The sequence goes on along the minus strand of NZ_JBSFTC010000209.1, from coordinate 16,500 downwards.
ACCCCGAGCAGGAGCACGGCGATCCACGCCCTCATGACGCCGGCTCCGTGAGCTTGGCGGCGAACTTGTCCAGGTTGATGATGAAGCGTTCGTGAGTGCCCTCGCCGACCTTCCCGTTGGCGTCCTCGGCGACCACGGCGAACACGACGCGCCGCCGGTCCACCTCGGTCACCGTGGCGGTCGCGGTCACCTCGCCCCCTTTGAGCGTGGGCGCCACGTGCGCGATCTCGACCTTGCTGCCGACGCTGCCCTCGCCGTCGGCCAGGTACGGGGCCAGCGCCTCGATGGCGGCGTCCTCGATCAGGTGGACCAGGTTGGGGGTCGAGAAGATGTCGTGGTCGCCGCGGCGGGTGCAGTGCCGCTCCGTCACGACCCAGGTGAGGCCGGCGCTCACACCCGGGGTCAGCTGGTCGCTCATGAACTCTCCAAGGGGGTGGGGGATTGGGCCGCCGCGCCTTCGGCGAGCAGCCGGTCGATCTCCTGCTCGGTCAGACCGCACTCGCGCAGCACCTCCACGGTGTCCGCGCCGAGCGACGGTCCGGCGGGGCCGCGTCTCGTCGGCGTGTCCGAGAAACGCATGGCCGAGCCGAGCTGGCGTACGGGGCCCATCTCGGGATGCTCGGCATCCCAGAAGAACCCGCGCTGGTTCAGGTGCTCGTCCTCGAACACCTGGGAGTAGTCGGAAATGGGGGCGCACGGCACGCCGTGCTCGTCGAGCGCGGCCACGACCTCGGCCGTGGTGCGCCGGGTGGTGGCCGCCTCGATGGCCGGGATCAGCTCGTGGCGCAGGCCGTGCCGATCGTGCGCGTCGGTGTAGCGCTCGTCGTCGAGGAGGGCGGTCAGGCCGAGCGCCACGCAGAAGCCGCGCCAGGTCTTGGGGGTGACGGCGCCGACCGTGCACCAGCCGTCGGAGGTGCGGACGGCCTGGTACGGCGCCGTGCTCTGGTGAGCGGACCCGAGCGGCCCGCCCACCTCGCCGGTGGCGAAATACTTGCCCGCCTCCCAGATGGCGAACGACACGGCCGACTCCAGCAGCGACACGTCCACGTGCTGGCCCTGGCCGGTCAGCGCGCGGGCGTGCAGCGCGGAGATCGCTCCGAGCGCGCCGTAGAGCCCGCACACCAGGTCCGCGATGGGCACGCCGACCTTGACCGGGTCGCCGCCCGGCATGCCGGTGACGCTCATCAGGCCGCCCCTGGCCTGGGCCATGATGTCCAGGCCGGGCAGGTCCGCGAGCGGGCCGTCCTGGCCCCAGCCGGAGGCGGAGACGTACACGAGGCCGGGGTTGAGCTCCTTCAGGTCGGCGAAGCCGAGCCCGAGCCGGCGCATGGCGCCGGGGCGGAGGTTCTCCACCAGGACGTCGGCGTCCTCGACGAGGCGGCGGAAGGCCGCCACGCCGAGCTCGGACTTCAGGTCCAGCGCGACCGACCGCTTGTTCCTGTTGAGCCGGGCGAACGGGGAGCTGTGCCCGGCCGTGAACGGGCCGACGGCGCGCACTCCGTCGCCTCCGTCGGGGTTCTCGACCTTGATGACGGTGGCGCCGAGGTCGGCGAGTTGCATGGCCGCGAAGGGGGCCGCCATGAACGCGCCGACCTCGACGACCCGGATGCCGGACAGTGGAGTGGTCATGTGTTACGAAAACCTCACTTCGGGCCGGATTGGTCTATTGTCTACAGAAGACAAGTGAGCCAGACAAGGGTTCTGCCGGAAGTTCTTCGGCACTATGGCGGCAGACGATGATCGCCTACGACAAGAGAGACCACGATGCGCATCGAGGCACCCCCCAGCATGGTTCAGCTCGCCACCGAGGCGCTGATGCGCATGCTGCTCAGCGGCAAGCTGCAGCCGGGCGACCGGGTCGTGGAGAACCAGCTCACCCAGGAGCTGGGCGTCAGCAGGCCACCGCTGCGCGAGGCCATGCGCGTGCTGGAGCAGCAGGGGCTGATCACCCAGCAGCCGCGGCGGGGCGCGTTCGTCACGCAGCTCACGCTGCACGACATCTACGAGATCGTCACGCTGCGGCGGGAGCTGGAGCGGATGGCCGTGGACCTCGGCGTCCCGGTACGCGAGCCCGCCCGGCTCCGGCGCTGCCACGCCGCGCTCGACCGGCACGAGGCCGCCGCGCGATCCGGCGACTGGCTGGGGGTGCTGGAGCAGGCCGTCGAGTTCCACAGCTCGGTCATCGGGCTGTCCGGGCACCGGCGGCTGGAGGAGGCCTACCGGTCGATCCAGCTCCAGATGCTGCTCTGCATGGGCATGAACCGGCAGGTCAGGGCATCCGGCGAGTCGCTCGTCGACGACTGGGAGCGGCATCGGCGGCTGCTGGAGGTGATCGAGGCCGGCTCGCCGGAGGCCGTGCACCGGGAGCTGGCCGGGCACGGTGACATGGCGTTCCTCGACGGCATCGAGGACCGGGTCGGCGGCCACTCCCCCGAGTCGCTGGCCTGGCTGAAGCGGGTCAGGGAAGGAGACACATGATCGAGGCTCTCCAGGAGGCGGTGGGCTGGACGGGGCCGCCGCGCGAGGACGTCGTCGAGCGGCGGCACCTGGCTTTCTACCTGCGCGCCGTCGGGGCGTCGGGCGACGAGGTGCCGCCCACGTTCACGGCGTGCTTCCTCGACGAGCCGCCGTCGCTGCCGGCCGCCTCGTCGTACGGGTCCGGCTGGCTGAACGGCGGCGACCGGTTCGAGTACCACGCGCCGCTGCGCGTAGGCGACGTGATCGTGTCGCGGCCGCGGTTCACCGGGGTCGTCGAGAAGAACGGATCGGCGGGGCCGATGGCGCTGCTGACGTTCGAGACGGAGTTCCGCCGGCCGGACGGCGAGCTGGTGGTCAGGCACATCGGCACCAGGATCAGGAAATGACCGACATTCCCCCGCTGACGGAGACGACCACGCTGCGGAGGCTCGTCGAGTACGCCGGAGCGTCGGGCGACTTCTACGAGATGCACTATGACCTCGCCTTCGCCCGCTCGCTCGGCCACCCCGAGCTGGCCGTGCACGGGCTGCTCAAGGCCGCCTATCTGGGCAGGCTCGTCACCGGCTGGCTCGGCGGCCGGGGGCGGCTGACCGTGCTGGAGGTCAGCTACCGCGGCATGGACTTCCGCGACCGCGCCCACACGTGCCGGGGCAGGGTGGTCTCGACCGACGGCAACCGGGCGGAGCTGGAGCTGTGGGGCGAGGACGACACGGGCCGCCGCACCACGCTCGGCCGCGCGGAAGTGGTCTACGACGAGGAGTTCAGCGGCTGAGGCGGTGGACGGTGAGCGGGCCGCCGCCCCAGCGGCCGATCGCCTCGTCGTCGGCGAAGGCCAGCACGCGCATCATGTTGCCGCCGTCGCTGAGGTTCACGTTGCGGCGCAGCCTCCGCCGCAGCGGGCGGGGCAGGGCGGTCGTGCCGGCCTCGACCGTGTCGCCGTAGTGCGGGGCGAAGGAGACGCCCGCGAAGCCGGTACGGCTCAGCAGCCTGCGCACGGTCCAGGGGGAGTAGAACATCAGGTGGTTCCTGGTGAAGCCGCTCCAGGCCGGCCCGTACGCCTTGAGCAGCAGCGACTGGGCGTTCACGGTCAGGATGAGCAGCACGCCGCCGGGCGCCAGCAGGCGCCGGAAGCTACGGAAGTCGTCCAGCGGCCTGGGCAGGTGCGCGAGCACCGACCAGAGCGTGATCACGTCGAACCCGCCCGCGGCGATCTCCGGCACGTCCTCGGGGGCGCCCAGATACGCGCGCGCCCTGCTCAGCCGCTCGTTGGCCTGGACGACGGACTCCGGCGACAGGTCCACGCCCCAGGCGTCGAACCCGCGCCGCTCGGCCAGCTCCAGGAACAGCCCGGCCCCCGAGCCGAAGTCGAGCAGCCGGCGCTCCTTGCCCTCGTCGAACACCGGCGAGAACGCGTCCATGGTCAGCTCGTACCGGCGCTGCCGTTTTGCGGCGTATGAGCCGGCCAGAAAGGTGTTGTAGCCGGTGGCGTACAGGTCGCCGAGGCGTTCGGGCAGGATGTTGGGGTTGCGGTAGAGGAAGCCGCACGAGGGGCAGCGGACGACGTGATAGTGCCAGCCGTTGCCGGAGGGCTCGAACATCGGCTGCTGGCGCGACTCCCCGCACATCATGCAGGCCAGGAACTCCTCGTTCGCCTTCAGCGGCCTGAGCCTGCGGTAGTCCGTCAGCTCCATGACCGGGGCCCGCGTGGTCAGCAGCTGCCACTGCGCCTCGCGTACCAGGCGCTCCCCCGGACGGACGTACACGCGCTGCGCCCAGGGAATGCGGTCGTATCGGGAGCCATACACCAACCGGCTCAACAGTCGATATGCCATGCGAAGCGTCTTCCCCGACGCCAAGGACCGCTATGCGTGAAGATCCAGGCACTTTACGTGATCTTAGGGCTTCATGGCGAATGATGACAAGCAAGCATATGCTTGGTACGTGTCTGACTATCGCAATCTCGTCGGCGGCGAGCTGGTCCCCGCAAGCGACGGCAGAACCCTCGACTCGGTCAACCCGGCAACCGGGGAGGTGTGGGCGCGGATCCCGGCGAGCGGGGCGCCCGACGCCGAGGCGGCCGTGGCGGCGGCCCGGCGCGCCTTCCCCGCCTGGTCCGCGCTGCCCGCCCTGGCCAGGGCCGGTTACCTGCGCAAGGTGTCGGAGGTGTTCGCCCGCAACGCCGAGGAGCTGGCCAGGCTGGAGACGCGCGACAACGGCCGGATCCTGCGCGACACGCTGAAGAAGGACCTGCCCGGGATGGCTTACCTGTGGCAGCTGGCCGCCGGGCAGTGCCTGGACGCGGCCAAGGGCGACACGGTCATCCTCGGCCCGGACACGCTCGGGCTGACGCGGCGGGAGCCGTACGGGGTGGCGGTCTGCATCATCCCGTGGAACTCGCCCATCTCCACGTTCTCGGCCAAGGCGGCGTACGCGCTGGCGGCCGGCAACACGGTGATCGTCAAGCCGGCCGAGCAGGCGAGCGCGTCGGTGCTGCGGCTGGGCGAGCTGCTGGCGGAGGTGTTCCCGCCCGGGGTGCTGAACATCGTCAGCGGCCTGGGCGAGGAGGTGGGGGACGCGCTCGTACGGCACCGCGACGTCGCCAAGATCAGCCTCACCGGCTCGACGGCCACCGGCCAGGCCATCACCCGGGCGTCGGCGGACGCGCTGAAGCCGCTGACGTTCGAGCTCGGGGGCAAGTCCCCGAACATCGTCTTCCCCGACGCCGACCTGGACGCGGCCGCCCAGGGCGTCACCGTGAACTCCGTCTACACGGGCAACGCCGGGCAGGTCTGCGTGGCGGGCTCCCGCATCCTCATCCACCACTCGATCTGGGACGAGATGCTGGACCGCATCGCGCGCATCTGCGCCGAGCTGGTCCTGGACGACCCGCTCGACCTGCGGACGACCATGGGCCCGATCGTCTCCTCGGCCCAGTACGAGCACGTGAGGTCGTACCTGGAGCTGGCCGAGAAGGAGGGGGCGAGCCTGCTCTTCGGCGGGCGTACGGGAGCGGAGGTGGTGCCCGGCCTGCCGGGCGGCTACTGGGTCTCCCCCACCCTCTACACGACCACGGACAACTCGCTCCGGCTCTGCCAGGAGGAGATCTTCGGCCCGGTGGCGGTGGCCATGCCGTTCTCCTCCGACGAGGAGGCCCTGGAGATCGCGAACGACTCCCGCTACGGCCTGGCGGCCGGCGTCTGGACGCGTGACCTGGGGCGGGCGCACCGTTTCGTGCGCGATCTGCAGAGCGGGACGGTGTGGGTGAACACGTTCCGGCAGATGCCGCCCGGCCTCCCGTTCGGGGGCGTCAAGGACAGCGGGTACGGACACGATTCGGTCCTCGAGTACACCCGCGAAAAGGCGGCCATAATCCAGATTTAGTCGGATAGATTTACGCCTCATGAGCGAGGGGATCAAGGACGAATCCGAGCTGCCGGACGCAGCCGCGCAGTCCCGTGCGTCCGTGCTACGCAGTCGTGCCGAATCGTACATCGCCCTGTCGAGGTACGACGCCGCGATCGCGGATCTCACGGAATCGATCGCGTTAGTACCGGACAACGCCCGCGCCTGGCGGCTGCGCGGCGAGAGCCATCGCGTCATCGAACGCTACGAGACCGCCCTGGAGGACTTCGACGAGGCGCTCAAGCTGGAGCCGGACAGCGCGTACGCGCTGGGCTCCCGGGGCCAGACGTACGCCGCGATGGGCCGCCTGGACGAGGCCATGAACGACTTCGAGCACGCCCTCACCCTCTCCCCCGACTCCCTGTGGATCCTGGAGGCGAAGGCCGACGTCCTGGTGGACCTGGACCGCCTGGACGAGGCCCTGGAGGAACACGCCAAGATCATCGCCCTGAACGCGGACCTCCCCTACTCCTGGGCCGCCCGGGGCGACCTGTACCAGCGCATGCACCTCTACGCCGAGGCCATCGAGGACTACACGAAGGCGCTGGAGGCGAACCCGGAGTACGTGCGCGCGCTGAGCCGGCGGGGCGAGGCGTACCGCATGATCGACCGGTACGAGGAGGCGCTGGCGGACCTGAGCCGCGCGGTGGAGCTGGACCCCGAGAACGACCGGGCCTATGGCAGCCGGGGGGCGGTGCTGAGCGAGCTGGGCGACAACGAGGCGGCGCTGAGCGATCTGAACCGGGCGATCGAGCTGGATCCCGAGTACATCTGGGCGTTCCGCGTACGCGGGGAGATCCTTCAGGAGACGGACCGCCACGAGGAGGCGATCTCCGACTTCACCCGGGCCCTGCACCTGGAGTTCGGGGACTGATCTCGCGGACGGGAGTGGCGGCCAGGTGCGTGACCTGGCCGCGCCCCCGTCTATGCGTTGCGGGTCTCCAGCAACCGGTCGAGCCTGCGGCCGAGGTCGACCATGTCGTGCCGCAGGGAGTCGAATACCCCGAGGATCTCCGCGCGGGCGGAGATGAATTGATCGTTGGTCTGCCGTCGAAGACCTGTCAGTTCGTCGCCCAGGGCCGCGAAGTCCTGGGAGATCTCCAGCTGAACATCCGCGATCTCGGCCCGCATCTCGGCGACCGCGATGTCCGCCGAGGTGATCTTCGAGCCTTTCGCGCGTGTACGTCTCCCCGTTCGCAGGTGGGCATGGCTGTAGTCGTCAGAATCTGCGTCACCAGAACGCACGATCGCTTCGAACGCGTCGATGCGGAGCTTCAAAGCGCGGATCTCCGCCTCAATGTCCACGTACTCCTGCCTTTGCATGTACTCGGAAGGGATTCCGTGCCCCGATGACGCGGATCTCCGCTTCCTCTGAGGACATCGTCGCAGGTAGCGCGAGATTACGAGGCTCGGCGAGAACGCTCTGGGTGTGGTTTTCTCTGTCTCGGGAGTGCCAGAGATCTCTGCGGGGATGACGTATGTAAGCCGCGCGGTCGCAGGAAATGACCAACCATCCGATGACTCTCCAAGGGGGATAAATGCGGATGGATCTGTGCATGATGGTCGGCATGATTGACAAGATCGCGTGGATCCACCTGGCGGACGGGAAGATCCTCAGCACCCGGTCACGGGGAAAGACCGTCTACTACCTCCCCGGCGGCAAGCGCGAACCCGGCGAGAGCGACCTCGACACCCTCGTCCGCGAGATCGACGAGGAGCTGTCGGTCGCCATCGTCCCCTCCACCGCCGTCCACCTGGGCACGTACCAGGCTCAGGCGGACAGCCACGCCGAGGGCGTGATCGTGAAGATGACCTGCTACACCGCCGACCACGAGGGGACGCCGACGCCCAGCAGCGAGATCGAGGAGGTCGTCTGGCTCACCTACGCCGACCGCGACCGCGTGGCACCCGTGGACCAGATCATCTTCGACGACCTCCACCAGGACGGCCGGCTCCGCTGACCCGATGTCCGTCCGGGGTCACCCGGACGGACATCGGGCCGTCCGGGGGTCACCCCGGACGGCCGCCGGGTCGTCCGGAGGTCACCCCGGACGGCCGTCGGGTCGCCTACCCCGCCCAGGCGGGCAGGGGGAGGCGGGGCGCGGACAGGGGGCGCATGGCGATGCGGAGCAGGGCCAGCGCGTTGTCGTCGCCCGCGATGCGGTTGGCGCTGAGCTCGTCGCAGGACTGGCAGTGGTGGATGATCAGCCACTCCCCGTCCGGCCGGACGGTGATGCTCAGCGCCGCCATCCTGCCCCGGCAGGCCGCGCGGCGATCCCCCGGGATGCGGTGGTCGACGTGCAGGCTCGTCAGGCAGTGCGGGCAGTGGTTACGGTGGGCGGTGCCCGGCGCGATCATCGGGACGTCCAGCCTGCAGGAGACACAGCGGAACGCGTCCGGGTGATGCGCTTTCTTGCGTTGCCGGGCCCTGTCCCGGGCCGGGTTCCTCCTGGGCATGTCACAGACCGCCGAACGCCTCGAGCGGGAACGGCGGCTGCGCCAGCGGCCGTACGGCCATGCGCATGAGGATGAGCTGGTTGTCGTCCCCGCAGATGGGGTTGGACGTCAGCTCACCGCACCGGGTGCAGCGATGGATGAGCATCCAGTCGCCGGTGCGCAGGACCGCGATCGAGATCGGGATCATCCGCGCCCCGCACTCCGAGGGGCCGCCTTCCGCACGGTCGAGCACGTGCTGCGAGTGCAGGCAACTCGGACAGTGGTTGCGGCGGGTGCCGTCCGGTGCGGTCACGGCCACGGTCAGGCCGCAGCGCACGCACGGGAAGGTGTCGGTGTTCACGATGGAACGAGGTTTGCCGTTGGTGGACAACCTGGGTACTCCTTGCCGGAATGACTTTGTCGAAAGGCAGCAAGAGAGCGCCGAGCGAGCCTCGCGGTGTATGCGGGCATGCTGGTACGGCAGGCGGTCCGGCCTGTCAGGGGTGGTGTTTCAGAGGCAGGATCCGCCCACGGCACGACGAGGCGCGCAAGGCGCGGTGCCAGGCATTAATCCACCCCTCCCCAGATCATGAGTTCCATCGTCAGGACATCAGGGACATTAGCGGCGCGAGTCCGGCAGCCGCCAATGGTTTTCCTGGCCATCGACCGAATGATCTTCTAGGTTCGGACGTATGGGCATCGGGACCACCGAGGAACACCAGGCGCTGGCCGACTCCGTACGAGGGCTCGCCACGCGCACGACCGAGCACGCTGCTCTGGCGGGGCAGGGGATTCTGGGGCTGCATCTGCCCGAGGAGTGCGGTGGGCAGGGGTACGGGCTGCTGGAGCTGTGCGTCGCGCTGGAGGCGCTGGGTGAGCGGCGGGTCCCGGGCCCGTACCTGCCGACCGTCCTGACCTCGGCCGCACTCACCTGGCCCGGAACGGCCCACCCGACCGCGCTCCCTGAGCCGGAAGCAGCCCACCCGGCCGAAGCCGCCCAGCCGGGGACCGACCGCCCGGCCACAGCCGCCCAGCCTGGAACGAGCTACCTGGCCACAGCCGCCCAGCCGGGAACGAACCACCCGGCCGGAGGCGCCGCGGTCGCCGGGCCGGGGGTGGGTCGGCCGTCCGCAGTCGGCGCGTCGCTGATCGCGGGGCTCTCCGACGGGTCCATGACCGCCGCCGTCGCGTTCCCCGCCGAGGGTGGCGATCCGGGACGCGTCCTGGCGCTGGGCTCTCCGGAGGCCGACCTTTTCCTCGTGCCGGTGGACGGCCGGGGATGGGCGGTGCTCGACCGTGCCGACGTCGTCACCGAGCCCGCCGACGGCGTCGACCCCGACCGGCCGCTCTGCTCCGTCACCGCACGCACCGTGCCCCCCGACCGGGTGCTCGGCGAGGTGCCGGTACGGGAGCTCGCCGCCGTACTGCTCGGGGCGGACGCGTGCGGCGTGGCGGCATGGGCTGTGCGGACGGCGGCCGAGTACGCCAAGGTACGCGAGCAGTTCGGGCGGCCGATCGGGCAGTTCCAAGGGGTCAAGCACCGGGTGGCCGCCGCGCTCGTGACCCTCGAACAGGCACGCGCCGCCGTATGGGACGCCGCCAGAGCCCTGGACGCCACACCCGGGGGCGGGCCTGGGGGCGAGATCCGGACGGAGGACGCCACCGGAGGCGGGCTCAGGGACGAGGCCCGGACGGAGGACGTCCCCGAAGGCGGGCTCGGGGACGAGGCCCGGCTGGCACCGGCCGAGGACGTCACCGCAAGCGGGCTCGGGGGCGAGGTCAGGCTGGCGGTGGGGGTGGCCGGGGTGCTGGGGACCGAGGCGGCCGTGCGGTGCGCGGCGGATGCGATCCAGGTGCTCGGCGGCATCGGCTACACCTTCGAGCACGACGCCCACCGCTACTACCGCCGGGCCCTGGCCGACCGCATGCTGGCCGGCGACCCGGGACCGTGGGCCGAGGAGGTGGCCGGGCTGGCGGTGGCCGGGGTTCGGCGGACGATGGAGCCGGACCTGCCCGAGGAGGCGGCCGCCGTCCGGGACGCCATCAGGGCGGAGGCCGAGTCGCTGCGGGCCGAGGGGCCGCTGGCCCGGCTGGGCAGGTTCGCGAGGGAGGGGTGGATCATGCCGTACCTGCCCAGACCCTGGGGCAGGGACGCCTCGCCGCTGGAGCAGGTGATCATCCACCAGGAGTTCCGCGACCTCAAACGGCCGAACCTGGGCATCGCGGCCTGGGCCGTCCCCTCCATCGTCCGGTACGGCACGCGGGAGCAGCAGGAGCGGTTCCTGCCGAGGACGTTCACCGGGGAGATCGTGTGGTGCCAGCTGTTCAGCGAGCCCGGCGCCGGGTCCGACCTGGCCGGGCTGGCGACGAAGGCCACGAGGGTGGAGGGCGGCTGGTCGCTGACGGGTCAGAAGATCTGGACGTCCCTCGCGCAGTTCGCCCATTGGGGCATCTGCCTCGCCCGGACTTCTCCCGAAAAAGCGAAACATAGCGGGATCACGTACTTCCTGGTGGACATGGCGTCCCCGGGGGTCACCGTCAGGCCGCTCAAGGAGATCAACGGGGACGAGGTGTTCAACGAGGTCTTCCTCGACGACGTCTTCGTACCGGACGATCTGGTCGTCGGCGCGGTGGACGAGGGCTGGCGGGTGGCCCGCGACACGCTCTCCCACGAACGCGTCGCGCTCGGCGACTCCTGGGGCCCCGGCTCGCAGCACACCGACATGGCCGAGCTGATCGCGACGCTGCCCCCGCTCCGGCAGTCGCAACGCGAGCAGGCCGGTCGGCTGTGGGCCGAGGGCCAGGCCATCTCGGCACTCGGCCTGCGCGTGACACTCTCCAAGCTGTCCGGCGCGGACGCCGCGACCGCGTCCAGCGTGCGGAAGTTGCTCGGCATGCGGCATGCTCAGGCGATCTCGGAGTTCTGCTGGTCGCTGGTCCCGGCGAGCCGCCGCTGGAGCCGCATGATCCTCGCGACGCGGGCGTTCACGATCGGTGGCGGCACCACGGAGGTGCAGCTCAACATCATCGCCGAACGCGCCCTCGGCCTGCCGCGCGACCCGTGATCAGCTCTTGGGGTAGTACGGCGCCGCCAGGTGCGCGTACACGATCGTGTTGTCCCGGTAGCTGTGCGCCTGCCGGTCGAACTGCCCGCCGCAGGTCACCAGCCGCAGCCCGGGATAGGCGAGCCTGCCGTACACCTTCTTGACGGGGAAGCTGCGTTTCGGCGTGTGCTCGACCTTGTCGACGACGAACACGGCCACCGAGCGGTCGGCACGCAGCACCTGCACCTGGTCGCCGCGCTTGACGTTCTTGAGGTTGGCGAAGACGGCGGGGCCGGACCTGGTGTCCAGGTGGCCGGTGATCACGGCGGCGCCGCGCTGGCCGGGCACGGGGCCGTAGCGGTACCAGCCGGCCAGGTCCGGAGGGTCGAACGGCGGGTTCTCGATGGCGCCCGCCGCGTCCAGGCCCAGCTCCATGAGCGAGGCGGCCACGCCGATGGACGGGATGTAGACGGCGGTCGGCTTGGCGGCCCGCATGGGCGCGGCCACCTTGCCGAGCGGCAGGCCGGTGACCGGGGCAGCGCCCTCGACGGGTCCGCGCCGCGTGGCGGCGACGGGCTCCGGCTCGGGCTCGCCGCCCGCGATGCCGCTCAGCCCGAGCCCGATCAGCAACGCCCCGGCCAACGACACCGCACCGGCCACGACCAGCATCCCCCGCTGCCCGGACCTCCGGCCACCGCCCAGGTCCCGCCCGCCACCAGGCTCCCGACTCATGCGCGACTCCCGACCCTCAGCGGCCACCCGGCCCGCCACCTGCCTGCTTCCGGCCCCTGCGCGATACCTGTCCCTCAGCCGAGCCCCAACGCTCGACTGGGTACCGGCGCGCGGTGGAGTCCCGACGCGCAGTGGGGTCCCGACGCGCGGTGGAATCCCGGCGCGCGGATGGGTCCCGGCTCGGGGTTTTCGCTGTGGCCAAGCTAGGCAACACCTCTGCGGCGTCGTACCGCGGCTCCGGCCAGCCCCGCGCCCGTCAGCAGCGCCACCCCGCCCAGCGCGAACGGCCACATCGGGTCGTCCGGGGCGAGCCCGCCGCCACCGGTCTCCGGATGCCCCCTCGGCACCCGGTGCTGGTCCTCGGCAGCGGGCCGCCACGGCTGGGCGGACTCCTCCGGCCCCGGCCAGGATTCGCCGGGACCGGGCTCGGCGGAGGGCGGCGGGCTCGGCTCCTCAGGCTCGGGTTCGGGCTGCTCGTCGCAGAGCAGCGGCAGTGGAAGCAGGCAGGTGGGCAGATCGACCGGTAGGTCGACCGGCAGGTCGGGACCGGTGCGGGCGGAGGCGTGGGACGGGCCCGCCGCCAGGGTCACTCCTCCGACCACGAAGACGGCCACCAGCGCCGCGAGATGTCGCGCTTTTGCCATGAGAGAAGGCTCCAGAATCAGTTGTCGCCCCCGATACACAAGAGAGCCTTGCGAATTATTAGATAACGAGTCAAGTAATGTGATCGAAGTGAAACCAGCCAGACACGGAGGGTTTAAGCACGTCCCAACGTGGCAGGAAATAACGGCATAAAGGGGGACAAATGCCATGAGCAATCCACAGCAGCCCGAGATTCGCCGATCAGGCAAATCGCCCACCGAGTTCAAGTCCACCCACCTCGTCTCCGACAAGCAGGTCGGCGCCAGGCGCGCCGACCACCCGCACTCCACGGACAAGGGCAACAAAGGGGGCGGCAAGGGCGGGGGCGTGCCTCCCGACCAGCGCTCGCCGTACCCGGGGTGAGCCGAGGTGAAAGGCAGCCTGCAGTTCATCGGCAACGCGACCACGCTGATCCGCTACAACGGCCTCACGCTGCTGACCGATCCCAACTTCCTGCACCGGGGCCAGCGCGCGTACCTGGGCTACGGCCTGTCCTCACGCCGCCTCATCGACCCGGCCCTGGAGATCGAGGACCTGCCGCCACTCGACGGGGTGGTGCTGTCGCACCTGCACGGTGACCACTGGGACCGGGTCGCCCGCAGGAAACTGGACAAGGGCACGGTGATCGTCACGACGACCGCGGCGGCCCGCAGACTCCGGCGCCAGGGCTTCCGCCGCAGCGTAGGACTGGAGGAATGGCACACGCACGAGCTACGCGGCCCGCACGGCACGGTCACGATCACCGCCCTGCCCGCCAAGCACGCGCCGGGCCCGGCCGAGGCGCTGCTTCCGCCCGTGATCGGCACGATGCTGGAGTTCCGCAACCCGGACGAACGGCTGGAGCTGACCGTGCACATCAGCGGCGACACGCTGCTCGACCGCCGCCTGGACGCGATCCCGCGCCGCTTCCCCGACATCGACCTGGCCATCGTGCACCTGGGCGGCACCCGGCTGCTCGGCCTCCTGCTCGTCACGATGGACGGCGAGCAGGGCGCGTCGTGGTGCGACCTGATCAACCCGCACGCGGTCGTACCGGTGCACTACGACGACTACGCCGCCTTCAGCTCACCGCTGGAGGACTTCCGCCACCACATCGAGCAGAACGGCCTGGCCGACCGGGTGGTCTACATGCGGCGAGGCGAGATCCGCGAACTCGCCCCGCACCACCTCGTCCGCTAGTCGGCGTTCCGGGCCCGGCTCGGCTGGACGCGCATGGGCTCGCCCGGCATCTTCGGGTAGTTGGGCGGGTACGGCATGTCGCCCCGGTCGTCCTTGGCGTAGAGCTCCAGCAGCGGTTCGATCGAGTACGCCACGTCGTCAATGGCCGCGTGCACGTCGCCCACCTCGGCGAACCGGGCCGGCACCGTACGGATGTCGAAGTCCCGCGGGTCGGCGTCGACCAGCTCGTCCCAGGTCAGCGGGGCCGAGACGGGGGCGTGCGGCTGGGCCCTGACGGAGTAGGCGCTGGCGATCGTACGGTCCCGGGCGTTCTGGTTGAAGTCGATGAACACCCGCTCCCCGCGCTCCTCCTTCCACCACGCCGTGGTCACCAGCCCCGGGTCCCGGTCCTCGACGGCCCTGGCCAGGGCGATGCCGGCGTGACGTACCTCGATGAAGTCCCAGCGCGGCTCGATGCGCACGGCGATGTGCACGCCGCGGTTGCCCGACGTCTTCACGAACCCGGTCATCCCCAGCTCCCCCAGCACCTCCCTGGTGAGCAGCGCGGCCTTGCGGGCGGCGTCGAAGTCCAGGCCCGGCTGCGGGTCCAGGTCGACGCGCAGCTCGTCAGGATGCTCGACGTCGGAGGCCCGCACCTGCCAGGGGTGGAAGTCGATGGTGCCGAGGTTCGCGCAGTAGGCGATGGCCGCCACCTCGGTGACCCGCAGCGACTGCGCCGTACGGCCGCTCGGGAACCGCACCGTCACCGACTGGAGCCAGTCGGGGTGCTTGGGCGGCATCCGCTTCTGATAGATCGCCTCGGTCTGTACGCCGTCGGGATGGCGCTTGAGGTTGGTGGGCCGGTCCTTGAGCGCGCGCAGGGCGCCCTCGCCGACACTCACGTAGTACTCGACCAGCTCCCGCTTGGTGGCGCCGATCTCCGGGAAGTAGACCTTGTCGGGGTTGGTGACCTTGACGGTCCGCTCCCCCACCTGCAGCTCGATGTACGGCGATGCCATGCACCGAACATACTCTCCACTTCGCGGAGGCGGGCTCGGTCGCTTCGGTGCCGTTGCCTTTCCCTCGCGTGCCATGGCCGAGCGTGCCATGGCCGAGGTGGGCCCGTCCCGGAGCCGCCTCGGTGGCGGGACCGAGGGCTCGACGGGACGGGCCGCTAGATCACCCGCCGCCGTTCCGGGCGCTGGCGCGCCACCCGGCCGGCCGTGGCGATCCCCAGCGGCTCCAGCACGGGCGTGGGCTGTGCCGCCTGGCGGGATCTGCGGATGATCTCACCCCTGACAGGAGGCGATGACACCCCCTTGCCTACAAAGACGCGAATTCACCCCAGAACAGATGCTTCAGCCTGCGAAGATCTCTTTTTGCCTGATCTCTCATCGCCTCCGATCTCGTAGGGTGGACGCATGGAGAAGGTGGTCAAGAGCGAGGCCGAGTGGCGGGTCCAGCTCTCGCCTGAGGAGTTCCACGTCCTCAGGGAGGCCGGGACCGAGCGGCCGTTCACGGGCGAATACGTGGACACCAAGGCGGAGGGCGTCTACTCGTGCCGCGCGTGCGGGGCGGAGCTGTTCCGGTCGGACACGAAGTTCGAGTCGCACTGCGGGTGGCCGAGCTTCTTCGCGCCGGGCGACTCCGACGCGGTCCGGCTGATCGAGGATCACAGCCATGGAATGGTGCGTACGGAGGTGCGGTGCGCACGGTGCGACTCGCATCTGGGGCACGTGTTCCACGGAGAGGGATATCCCACTCCGACCGACGATCGTTACTGCATCAACTCGATCTCCCTTAGGCTTGAACCCAAGGGGTGATCGGCCAGCGACAGCGCGTACTGATCACCTGCCTCGGGTAGGAGTTTTGTGTGCGCTTTGTCCATCTGCGCCACCGCTGGGTGACGATTGAGGCCATCGGGCGGGTCGTGACGCAACGGTGTGAGGTGTGCGCCAAGACCCGCGTCCGGGTCCGTTAGTCAGGGGCGGGGTGGGTGACGCGGCAGCTGGGGTCGGATGGGCCGAGGATGTTGGCGAGCACGGGATTCCCGTTCTCGCCGAATTCGGCCTGTACGAAGACGACCGGATGGGCCACTCCCCGCGCACGCAGGTACGCCAGACCGCGCTCGCACAGCGTGATCGCCTGGGACGAGTTCCCCGCCGTTTCCGGTAGATCCGTGTAAATGCGCAAATATCCGCCGACCGTGCGGATGTCCTTGAGGCGTTTCAACGCCTTGTCGTCCGGGCCCCAGTGCGTACGGAAATACTCGGCCGCCTGCTGATCGGTGTGCCGCGACGGGCCGTTCGCCTTGTACCCCTCCGCCTCGCCGGGGTCGGGACCGCCCGCCAACAGGTCCTCCGCGTCGGTGGTGCCCGGCACCAGCCCCTGCTCGACCCCACCGGGAGAAGCCGCACCCGGGCTCGGAGCGGCCTGGGACGGCGGCTCCGACTTCGGCAGCTCACGCGTCCTGGCCTCCGCGCTCACCCCCGCGCTGGTGGTGCCGCCGCCCCTTCCGGGCAGCGCCGCGGAGCCGTTCTCCGGCTCCGCCCGAGCCTGCGGCGCCGGTCGCGCCTGCTGGGACGAGACGGCGGTCAGCGCCCCGCCG
>NZ_JBSFTC010000208.1:0-20682 GCF_053590415.1 Nonomuraea sp. NPDC003201 | reverse complement strand
CGCTGTTGCGGGCGAAGTAGGGCGAGCGGGCGGTGCGGTCGAGGACGGGCTGCAGCAGCGGCCGCAGCCGGCGGAAGTCGTCGGCCGCGGCGAGGTGCTGGGTGCTGCGGAGCAGGCCGGAGCGGACCACCTTCCGGTCCTGCAGCAGCGTGGTGAGCTCGGAGTGGGTGAAGCCGTGGATCCTGCTCCACAACCCGACGTACGGCCAGTTGGGCTCTTGCGCCTGCAGCGCGACCAGACGCCCGATCACTTCCAGCGGAGTGTGATCGGTGCGGGCCAGCAGGAACTGGCGGTCCAGCAGGGCCCGGTTCAGGGCCCTGTTCGAGAGAGTCGTCATGACAGCCGCACCGAGACATTGCCGCGGTAGGAGCCCTGGAGCAGCGACAAGAACGCCTGCGGCACGTCCTCGAGTTCGCCCTTGATGACCGTCTGCGGGTAGACGAAGCGGCCCTCGCCCAGCCAGGTGCTGAAGTGTTCCCGCCAGGCGGCGATCTGGTCGGGGGTGTGGTAGCAGGAGAACGGCAGCAGCTCGATGCCTCTGGCCTGGGCCGCGGCGTGGTCGGGCGTGGGGAAGCGCTCGGCCGCGTCGCCGAGCTGGCTGGACAGCGAGCCGCACAGCGCGAACCGGGCGCCGGGCCTGGCCGCCTGCAGCGCGGCCTGGTACTGCTCGCCGCCCACGACGTCGAAGAACACCGAAATGCCCTCGGGCGCGAGTTCTCGGAGCCGGTCGACCGGCGAGCCGTCGTGATAGTCGAACGCGGCGTCGTAGCCGAGCTCGTTCACCAGGTAGTCGACCTTGGCCGGGCTGCCGGCGCTGCCGATCACCCGCGCCGCGCCCAGGCACTTGGCGATCTGCCCGGCCAGTGAGCCGACCCCGCCCGCCGCGCCGGAGACGAACACCACGTCGCCCTCGCCGACGCCCGCCACGTCGGCCATCCCGTAGTAGGCCGTCGGCCCCTGACCGAGGTAGTAGCCGGGGTCGGCGATGGGGTCGAGCTTGGTGTACTGGGCGGCCGGGCCCGCCGAGTACTCGCTCCAGCCGGTCATCGACTGGACCAGGTCGCCAACCGCGAGCTCGGGGCTGTCGGACCGGACGACGGTGCCGATGGCGGCCACACCCACCCGCCGGCCCGGCTGCCAGGCCGGTACCGGGATGGTGCAGTCCGCGCGCATCAGCTCCAGGTAGGTCGCGGCGAGCCCGACCTGGTCGGTCCGCACCACGACCTCGCCGTCCACCTCGGTGGTGGCGACCGTGAAGTGGTCGAGCGTGGCGGTGCCGGCGATCTGTGCGGTCAGCTGGATCTCACGGGTGATCATTTCTTGTTCCTTAGGTCGGTACGGCCTTCGAAATCGACTCTAAACAGGCTTCCGGTCACTTTTTGACCGGAAGTCGCGCGAGGATGGCGACATGGCGAACACCAGCTCACGGACCCTCCGACTGCTCTCGCTGCTGCAGACCCACCGCCACTGGCCGGGCACGGAACTGGCCGAGCGGCTCGGGGTATCCGAACGGACCCTGCGCCGCGACGTCGACCGGCTGCGCGAGCTCGGCTATCCGGTCAGCGCGGCCCGGGGAACCGACGGCGGCTACCAGCTCGCGCCCGGCGCCGTCCTGCCGCCGCTGCTGCTGGACGATGAGGAGGCGGTGGCTCTGGCGGTGGGTATCGGCGACGCGGCGCAGAGCGGGATCGCCGGGATGCAGGAGGCGTCGCTGCGTGCGCTCACCAAGGTGATCCGGGTCCTACCGCCCCGGCTGCGGGCCAGGGTGGACGCCCTGCGGGAGATGACCCTCTCCGTCGCCGCGGCCGGGCCGGTCGTCGCGGCGCAGGTGCTCACCGCAGTCGCCCAGGCCTGCCGCGACCAGGAGCGGCTGCGCTTCGGCTACACCGCCAGAGGCTCCGCCCCCACCCGGCGCGAGGTCGAGCCGCACCGCCTGGTCGCCCTCGGCGGACGCTGGTACCTCGTCGCCTACGACCTGACCCGGCACGACTGGCGCAGCTTCCGCCTCGACCGGCTGACCGAGCCGAGCGGGACCGGCACGCGATTCCGGCCGCGTCCGCTCCCGGCCGAGGACGCCGCGGCCTTCGTCCAGGCAGCAAGCGGGGCCCCGGCGCCGTACACGGTCCAGGCGCTCGTCCACGCCCCCGAGACCCGGGTACGGCAGGCGATCGGCCAGTGGGGCACGATCGAACCGCTCAGCCACGGCACCTGCCGGATCACCATGACCTCGACCTCTCTCGATTGGCCGACGCAGGCGCTGGGCAATGTGGGGGCCGAGTTCGAGGTGCTGGGGCCGCCGGAGTTCGCCGCGCACGTCCAGGAGTGGGGCGCCCGTTTCATCCGGGCCACCGGCGCACCCGACAGGCCGTCCGTGCCGTAGCCGGGAGGCATCCTCGTCAGAGTGGCCTGCTCGCCTAAATTTCCCATTACGCCCGATGTCCCTGGTGAAGGCACTGTGCAGCGCTGTCGCGCGGCGGCGGCTCGCGCCGAGAACGCTCTCTACGCCGGGGACGGCCGTTCGGCGGACCGGCGGATGACGACGTGGGCGCCCAGCATCTGATGCTGCTCCGCCCTGCCCGCGGGCCGGTCCAGGGCGCTGCGCACGGCCGCGCGGCCCAGCTCCTCGTAGGGCACATGGACGGTGGTCAGGCCGGGACGCAGATCGGCGGCCAGGGGGATGTCGTCGTAGCCGACGATGGAGACGTCTTCGGGGACGCTGAGACCCGCGTCGAAGACGGCGGCCATCGCGCCGCCGGCGATCACGTCGGTCTCGGCGAAGACCGCGGTGAAGTCGCGTTCCCCCCGCAGCCGGGCGCTGACGCGCTCGTGGCCCGACGCGCGGGTGAAATCCGTGCCGAGCTCCAACAGGCTCTCGTCCACGGGGCAGCCGAGGTCGCCCATCGCCCGGCGGAAACCGGAGAGCCGTCCCGCGGTGGTGGTGAACGTGGGATCCCCGCCCACGTAAAGGATCCTGCGGTGGCCACGGCCGACGAGGAAGCTGGTCAGCGCGTAGGCGCCACCCTCGTTGTCGTACTCGACGACGGTTACCGGGATCCCGTCCCCCAGCGGCGGGCGGCCGCACAGGACCAGCCGCGACCCGGAGGCGTCGAGCGAGCGGGCGATGTCGGCCATCCGGGCCCGGTAGGCGGCGTTGTCCGTGGCGCCGCCGATCAGGAACACCGCGGCGGCCCGCTGCTCGCGCATGAGCTGGATCGCGGCCAGCTCGCGGACGGGATCTCCGTCGGTGGTGGCCACCAGGCAGATGTGCCCACGGCGCGCGGCCTCCTGCTCGACGCCGTGCACAGCCTCGGCGAAGGCCGCACCGCGCACGTCGTTGACGATGAAGCCGACCGTGCGGGCCGATCCGCCGCCCAGCACGCGGGCGTGGGTGTTGGCGACGTAGTTCAGCTCCTCGATCGCCCGTTCCACCCGCAAGCGGGTGGCCTGGGCCACCGGGTAGTTGCCGGCCACCACGCGCGAGACCGTGGACAGCGAGACGCCGGCGAGCTCGGCCACGTCCTTGATCGTGCTCTGGCGGTGCTCGGGGTCGTCGAGCGCGTCGTTCCTTCGTCTGGCCACCTCACCAGTGTAGAGAACGTTGTCCGTACGTGGTCACCACGATGACGGCCGCACGCGTCCACCCTCCGGTCGACTCGCGGGCCACGACGGAGAAGCGGCTGATGAACTCGCGCGCGACCTGCTTGTTCTTCCCGTTCTCCGCGATCCGCGTGGCCAGGAACCCGACGGCCGTGCCGGCCAACCGGCGCGCGGCGGCCGCTGATCTTCCGGCGGAACTCGGGGGCGACGGGTGGCTGATGTTCGCCGACCACTTCGGGCCGGACTTCCATGGATACGTCCCGTTCGCCAACGCCGATGTCGCGACGGACGCTTGGCGGTGCGTACCGGCCGCGGAGACCGATATCCCGCCCAACACCAAGCACGGCGCGGTCCTGCCGCTGCGGGTCAGCGAATACGAACGGCAGTTTCCTTCATAGAAAACGTTCGCTACGAAACCATAGGCTTGTCGAACCGGCGAACCCAAACACTTACCCTTTTCTCGAACAGATCCCATCTCTTCGCCGGGCGCCGGTTTAATCCCGATCATGAGATCCATCCGACAGGGGGCCGTACTGGCCGCGGTCACGGTCATGACGGCTGTGGTCACCCCGGTGGCCGCGACAGCCGCGCAGAGCTCGTGCGAGGCGCCGCCGCGGAGCAGCCCCACCTACGACGACTTCGTGCTCACATACACGTCCGAATGTGCCACGAAGAAGAACTACGACCGGACGTTCCAGGACGTCACGGCGTCCGTCCTGGTCGACAAGCGCAACAAGCTGTCCGTCACGACGTCGACGGCACTGGCCGGCGCGATCGCGTCGGTCAAGGTGAACAACAAGGAGTTCATCTCCAGCGGCGGCCACGGCGCCGCCTTCCAGTACGCCTTCCACGCCTGGCAGGAGGGTAAGGCGGCGACCGAGTGCTACAACCCCACGCAGGCCGGCACGCGCATGGACGACGTGGGCCAGCCGCCTCCCTACCACGGTCCCAGCACGAGCGCGCTCTACACCATGGCCCGGTCCGGCAGCTCCATCCGGACGGCGGGGAGGCCCGCGATGTTCGTGACCCTCGCGGACACGAAACCGGGCTGGGGCAACTGCCGCAGCGCCGACCACCAGGACAAGCGCTCCCCGTTCACCATGGGCCTGTCGCCGTACTGGCTGCAGACCGAGATCGAGCTCGCCCCCGATCACGACGTGCCCGCGCTGGAGAACGTCTTCCGCGCCACCGCCACGATCACCTCGGACGACGAACCGTATGACCACTTCAGTGGCGTCTTCGTCGCCTACCTGCAGCCGGATTTCACGAAGGTCTTCGCCTACAGCCTCGCCACCGGCCGCCTGTCGCCCAAGCCCGTGGAGTCCCACACGAGCAAGGACCCCATGGTCCGTTGTACGGACGACGACCGCTACTGCCTCGGCATGTACATCAAGCCCGAAGTTCTCAGCGGCAAGGCCTACTACTACACGATGACCCGCCCGCCCATGGACTACAACGGCCACTTCGGCGAGAACACCATCCAGGTCACCAGCCCCAGTGGAGCCATGGACAAGGGCGACAAGGTCAACTACGAGACCTACGTGGTCGTCGGCGACAAGAGCCGCGTCGAGCAGACCATGACCCAGCTCCACCGCGCCTTCAAGTAGTCGGCCCTTGGGGCCCGCCAAGATGGCCGACGCCTGGTACGGCGCCATATCGACGGCGGACGACAAGGGCTGGATTCAGGCCCCGCTGCCCGAGAACGAAGCCAACGGCTGCAACCCGGCGGGCTCCCCCTTCGACGACGACCCGGGGGACTCGCCTGTCGGGTCCGGACGGCAGCTTCCGCGCGTCGGTGAACACCGTCGGCGCACCTGGGCAACCTGACTGGGTGAACGTAGGCGTGTACCGCCCGGACGACGATGTCCATGGGGATGAGGTGCGCTTCGCCGACCTCAACGGGGACGGACGCGACGACATCCTGCGGGTCAGCGCGGACGGTGCGGTGCACGCCTTCCTCAACCGCGGCGGCGGGGGCAACGGTAGCTTCGAGGCCCGCTACGACTGGGTTCACGCGTCCGACTACCCCCGCAAGTACATCCAGTTCGCCGACATCAGCGCCTGGGACCGGGTGGGCCGGGTTCGATCGTCGATCTGTGGTTCATGTGCGAGGAGCTGAGCCTCGCCCAGCAGATCGGCTACAAGCCGAGCCCACGGTCCTGCGCTTCCGTAGCGAGCCGGCGCCCCCTCCAGCAGCAGGAACGGGCGGGCCGACTACCGATGCCCCGGGCTGCTGCACCCGTCAAGTCGAAGACCGGGCCGCCTAGGAAAGCCCCAGGTTCCGGCGCGCCCGGGCGTAGCGGCGTCCTGGCGTGAGAGATGCCGCCGACCACGGCAGGATCTCCGGCATGCGCCTGCCCGCACCCGCCAGCAGGCGCTGCGCGCGGGTGAGGTGCCCGCCGAAGTAGAACGCGGCGCCGAACAGGTGCATGGCGTCCAAGGCACGCGGATGTGGCCGGTCACCGTCACGCCACTTGTCGGCCGCCTCGATCAGCGGGTCCGCCACGTCGGAGTCGCCGAAGTAGGCCTCCAGAACGTCTTGAGCGGATTGCTCGGTCTCGTGGATCTCGTTCCACACGATCTCGAAGTGCGCCAGCGGCAACATGGCCGCCACCGGGTCGCCCGCACGCGCCGACGCCGTCACGCATCGGACGAAGGCGAGCAGCTCTTCGTCGGAGCCGTACCATTTCGCGCACAGTGCCTGGACGCGGCTGTAATGCCCGAGGTACAGGTGCGGATCACGAGCGGTCAGCTCCGTCCAAATACGGTCGAGCTCCTCTCTGCCGCTCTGCATGCCGATCCCATGCCACTGCAGCCGGTCCCAGGGCACAGGATCGTCCGGCAGCGCCTCTGCCGCCTGCTCCAACGGCCCGGCCGCGCTCGACAGCACCTCCCAGAAACGGACGAAGCGCTCCTCCCCCACGTACGGGGCCCGGAAGGCACCGCGGATCGCCCACGCCTGCTCGATCCGCGCGGCGCCGAGCCAGAGCAGACCGTCGGCGTTGTCTCCAGCCAACCGGCCCAACGTCTCGGTGTGCGAGGCGCCGGCGATCGCCAGCTGTTCGACACGGAGTGCCCGCAGTTCGTTGTCGCCGCGGGACTGGTTGATCAGTTCCAGGCCGGGCTCCAGTCGCCCGGCTTTCACCTGCTGGGAAGGTCCTGGGACGACCGCATCCGCGACGTCTTGTCGAGTAGATCAACGACCGTCCGGATCACCCTTGTCAACGACATCCGTGATCAATAGCGCAAGCGGCCGTAGAGCCGCAACAGGGCACTGGATCTTGGCGGCTCGACGGTCTCGAAGACGGCGGAGGGGCGGTCGGTCCGGCTGCCGTCAGTATCCGGACGGGGTGCGGGGCGTGTACGGGTTTTCCAGGAGGTGGGCCTCGTCAGCGGTGAGGTCGACGTCGAGGGCGGCGACCGCGTCGCGAGGTGCTCGGGGCGGGTGGCGCCGATGATCGGGGCGGTCACGACGGGGTTGCGCAGCAGCCAGGCCATCGCGATCCGTGCCATCGGGATGCCGCGGTTCCCGGCGACGTGCTGGACGGCGTCGGCGACGGGCCGGTTCTGGGCCTGGTCGAGCGGCGCAGCCGCCTGGTAGCCCGATCATGCTCTTCCGGTGCCGGCGCATCGGCACCTCGCCCCTGGTCCTGCGGCCTCCTCAATAGGTCCTGTTGCGGGCGGCCCTTACCGCGGCACTATTTGCGGGCGCTCGCGCGGGGCGTACGTTTTGCTGACCCGACCGTTTTTGGAACGGTCCGGCACGAGGACGAGGTCGATGGAGCCCTATCAGTTCTTCACCCCCCTTCCCGCCGCCACCGCCGACCGCGACACCGTAAAGGTGTGGTTCTTCCAACGAAAGGTGCAGGTCAGCGCCCTCTGCTCCGGCCACACCCCGAAGTCGGGCTTCAGCCTGGACACGATGACCGCGCTGAGGAGCAAACTCACGACCTACGAGAGCAGGGTCGGCCTGAACGAGATGACCCCAGGCGCCGCGGTCACCCAGTTCCAGCAGTGGCTGGACGGCTACGGCGACAACGGAGCGTGGCAGATCTACCTCGACGACCAGACCCGCAAGGACAGCGCCGAGCGGGAGCGCCAGCGGGTCGAGGCCGAAGCGAGGAAGGTCAGGGACGCCGAGAACGCGGCCCGCTCCACGGCCACGGGCATCTGCGATCGGTACCGCGCGGGGCTGCTGAGCAGCAGAGCGAGCGAGACACCGGTGGGACGGGTCGTCTGCGGCTTGGCCGTGATCGGCTCGCCCGGAGCGACCTACGAGGGTTTCAGCGGCCAGGACATGCACCAGCACGCGACCACCTCTCTCATCACCGCACTGGTCAGCGGCATCACGCAGTCGGAGAAGTGGCCGCCGGAGTCGTGCGCCGAGGTGGACGCGCTCAAGCGCTGGCTGAACGGCCCCGGCGCCGGCATCAGCTCGGTCGAGAAGATCCCCGGGGACACCTTCGTCTTCCACGCCCGGGTGTGGCACCCCGGAGGCAAGTGGGGCGGTAAGGAGACCTCGCCGGGCTGGAAGGACCGCGGCGCCTGCGTCTACTGCCAGCACTGGATCAGGCGCATCGGCGCCAGGAGCGTGTGAGCCCCGGCGGGCGTCTCGCGGGGCGCCCGCCGCAGACTCCATCAACTGGTACGACCCCGCCGGCTCAGGACATCCCCAACCGTTTCCTGGCCGCGACCGCAGACGCCAACGGGAAGCACGACACCACCGAGTCGCGGCCGCCCACTTCCTCAGTCGTCGCCCGCCTCGAACAGCGCCATGCCAACCAGGCCTGCAGCGGTGTTTCCGCAAGGACGTCCACGAGCGCCACCGCCTCGTCCGGTCGCGTTCCGCCGCTGTCCCCAGGGCTTAGCCTGCATGGATGCAGCGCATCCTGGTAGTTGGCATCAGCGGGGCGGGTAAATCCACCATGGCACGGGCCCTGAGCAGCCAACTCGCCGTGTCCTATCACGAGATGGACGCCCTGTACTTCGCCGGTCCCGGTTGGGCCGTGAACGACCGGTTTTCCGCTCAGGTCGCAGAGATCACCAACTCACCGGCCTGGGTCTTCGACTCGTTCGGCTACCCGGAAGTCCGTGACTTGCTTTGGGAACGCGCCGACACCGTCGTATGGCTGGACTACCCCCGGCGGGTCATCATGCCTCGGATCCTGCGGCGGTCACTGCGCAGGACGTTTCTCCGCGAACCAATCTTCAACGGGAACCGCGAGACTGTGGCGGAATGGTTCCGGCGAGATCACCCCGCATGGTGGGCATGGTCCCAGCACGCGGCGCGACGAGCGGACATACAGCAGCGCATCGATGACCCACGCTTTGCTCCCTTGCATGTGATCCGCTTCACCACGGCGCACTCGTCTGCGACCTGGCTTGATTCCATCGGGCATCGATGACATCGGTGTGGCTTCGATGGCACGGGGCAGGTGGCCTTACCTCGCGATAGAAGCGAATCTCCGGCGCGGCTCGAACCAATGAGCGTTCAGTGGCATCCAACAAGGTCACGGTATCTGAAGGGATTCATGTGACCATCGGGTTGAACGGCGCCTCCGGAGCAGCGACCATGTCGACAGGTGACCGGGGCCGCTCATGACGCAGGGTGCCTTCGCAGCCGTGAGCGCGTCCCAGGCATGCTGATCCGCAAACGCACCCCACGCCCGGTGCAGCGAATCGACGTGACCCGCCTTCCCGAAGATGTCGTGGCGCTCATCGACGCCCTCGAGCCTGGCGAGAACTTGGTTGTCACGCGTGACGGCGCGTCGATAGCGACAATCTCCAGCACCATCGACGTGGTCCAAGGCGCCATCGTCGATCGCGACGCGCCAGAAGAGGCCGACGATCAAGCACCGATCGACTACGAGAGCGTGACCGTCGTGGCCACCGCGATGGAGCTGTCGACCGCGGCTCGGGTTGCGCTGTCGACCCAGCTCGGGGCGGACTACGTAGTTCTCGACATGCATGCGGCTCCCGCGACAACCGATGTGCTGCTGGTACCTCCAGGCAGCCCGCAGCTGATTGCGGCGCTCCGATCGATGTTCCCGAAGGCTCGCGTCATCGTCACCGAAATCGAGGATCACGAACTCGGAGTTCAGTACCACGGCCCGGTCCGACGCCTGCTGGACGCCGGCGCCGATGCGTATCTACCTCCGGCGACTCTCCCGCTCCTGGCCAGGCAGCTTGACTACACGCTGAATCAGGGGCGCGAGATCGCCGGCGGGGCTGCTACACCATTGCAGATCGCACCGACCGCGGCGCCGGCAGATCCAGACGACGAATAACCCGGGCACACATGGCCGGAGCAGGATGCCGAGTTTCATGCCATCGAAGGTTGGATGGGTCCGAGAGCTTGTTGAGATCGCCGGCGTACGGTCTCATGAACCGCAACGAGGGGCATAGCGGAGGCAGGCATGGAGGGACGCATCGAGAAGGCCAAGCTGTCCTATGAGCACGCTGTCTTCATCGGCGATGTCGGTGAGCCGGCAGCGGTGGAGCGGGAGCTGGACAAGGTCGAAGCCGATCTCGCTCTGGCCCGGGGACGGATCTTGCACGCGCGGTTCCTCGATGACCGGCGCGAGGACCCACGTGAGCTGGCGCTGTTCGAGCGTGCGACACACCTGTACCGGACGCTGGGCGATGCGGCGGGCGAGGCGGGTTCGGTGTTCTGGGAGGGCTGTTTCCACCAGGTCGTACGGAGCGACCCCGACCGCGCCATTCCTCTCCTTGAGCAGTCGTATGACCTGGCCACTGCTGCAGGCGACAAATACACCCAGTGGGAAGTGCTCCGGCACCTGGGGATCGCGGACCATGCCGCGGGCCGGCTGGACGCCGCCCGGGAGCATCTGGAGGCATCGGTACGGCTGTGCCGGGAGCTCGGCCTGCCGGCCGCCGTCGCCGCCAACCAGGTAGGACTGATCTACATCGCCGCCGCGCAAGGGCGACGGGACGACGCGGTGGCGCTGGCCGCAGAGGCGTACGCCACCGCCGAGGCGTGCGGGGCCCGCCGCATCATGCGGCAGGTCGCGGAGGCGCGTATCCAGACCGTGGCGCCGGACACCGATCATGGCGAGACCCACGACCAGAGCGCACCTTGAGCCGCTGAAGCTTCGATGTCGCAAGCTCGAGGTTCACCGTCACAGCTGACCAGCCCCTTTGGAGACCTCGCGGAATAGAGCGGGGAAGGGCGCTGTTCACGCCATCAAGTTAAGATTTCAACTGTTGACGAGGGGATTATTGTGGAGATCGCCTTCATGTTGGTCATGAGCATCATCGTGGGCACCTTCCTCGCCGGTGCGATGACCATCCTTGCGCTGAGCGGCATCAAGGACCGGCAGTGGCCGGTGCTCCGGCGTCGGCGCATCGTCTACCGCGGCTTCATACCTCGCTGAGCGCGCTGACGCGGCTGATCAGGATCCGCCTGCAGCTCGCCCGTACCGGACGTAGCGGCGAGCCCGCCGTCGGCGATGAACCGGTACGGCAGGGTGCCTTCGCGGACGGACGGGAGCGCGCATGGAGCCGACCGGGGAGGAGCCCGGAGCCCAGCAGGCACGCGCGGCCCGGGAACGGATCGCCGTCGTGGTGCGGCGCATGGGCGGCGGCCTGCTGAAGCTGTCGCCGCATGGGATCGTGGTGACGCTGTGCGCGTGCGCCCTCATCTCGCTGACCTCCGGCAACCTGCTCGCCGCCGGGGCCGACGTGCTCGGCGGGGTGGGCGGCAACGTGCTCGCCGATGTGCTGATCAAGGCGGCGGACGCGCTGCGGCGGCGCACCTCCGGCCGTCCTCCCACGCAGGAGGAGCTCGAGGCAGAGGTCGTCGCCCGGCTCCTCGCACGCGCTTCACCACCGGGCCTGAGGAATGGGCGACGGGACTGGCCTTCAGCCGGGACGGCACGACGCTCGCCGCCGCAGGAGAGGAACGGCCGCCTCCTTGTCAGCGCGAGCGCCGACCGGACGATCCGGCTGTGGGACGTGACCACCGGACGACAACTCGGGCAGCCACTGGTCGGACACACCGACACGGTCTGGATGGTGGCCCTCTCCCCCGATGCCCGGCTGCTCGCCAGCGCCGGCCGCGACCGGACGATCCGGCTCTGGGACGTCGCCACCGGGCGGCAGCTCGGCCGCCCGCTGACCGGCCATCGCGAGGACGTCTCCGCAGTGGCCTTCACCCCCGACGGTCGCACGCTGGTGAGCACCGGCTACGACAAGACGATCCGGCTGTGGAACGTTTCTTTGCCCGCCGTGGGCCAGGAGAATGTCTGCGCCTTGACCCAGCG
This sequence comes from Nonomuraea sp. NPDC003201, assembly GCF_053590415.1. Lineage (NCBI taxonomy): Bacteria > Bacillati > Actinomycetota > Actinomycetes > Streptosporangiales > Streptosporangiaceae > Nonomuraea > Nonomuraea sp. NPDC003201. The sequence continues at coordinate 8,803 of NZ_JBSFTC010000208.1, read as the reverse complement.
GGCGCTCACCCGGCAGGAATGGGGCCTGTACGTGCCGGGCAGAGCGTACGAGCCGGTGTGCGCCGGCCCCTAGGGCTGAATATTGATGAAGGGGTCCCAGCAGTAGTAACCCTGCTTCTCACCCTTGTGGTTGAGAATCATGAAGCTGAAGTTGTAGGTGACCGTCCCCGTGTCCAGGACCTCGCACTCCCAGTAATAGCTGTTGATTCTCTGTATGGTGGGATTCAGCGGGTCCTGGCTGTTCGGCTGCGGCTCGCTGAGCATCACCGACCTTGGTACGGGGGTGCTGATCAGATCCTGTCCGGCCAGGGTGTTGAACCTGTAGAGGATGCCGGTGTACTCGGAGTTCAGGGATAGTGTCGTCTCGCGCCACCTGATGATGTCCATAGGGGCGGCGTTGATTGTCAGCTCCCTGCCCGGAGCGCCGCCGAGTTGGTTCTGCCGGGTGGTCATGTAGATCAGGTTGCTGCTGTCGGGGATCGATGTCGGCCCGTTCGGATCGGCGTTCTTGCCGAACCTGCCGAGAATGGTTTCCGCGTCGATGGCGATGAGGACGTTGATGAATTCTGACATGCAGAAATTCCCCCTGTCGTATCTGACGAAAACAGACCGTGCCCGGACCTCAATCACGACTTGAAGACTGCCGGGCGAATGCCTCCACCATGATCTTTGACATTGCGTGCTGTCAAGGATGCATAATGTCACCCAAATAAAGTCGTGTTATCCCGTAACGCTTCGCGCCGAGGTGATGAGCAGCCGGAATACGTCCCCGGAGGACCGGAAGGGCGCGCCGTTCCCCCGCCAAATGTGGCAGACAGGACAGGTGTGCATTACTGAAATGCGCGCTTCCGGCTTGATCACATATCGCGCAGTACGGTAAAACGGCTCTTCACAATCCAGGGTGTGGTCGTGGCCTGAGGCCGCTGGTTTCCTCCGATCGGATTCCCGGTAGGCGGCGATCATCCGCTGGTAGACCCCGAGCTCGTCAAGGCGGCAGAACGTATTGATGTCAGCGCGGGCGAAGCCCGCTCCAGGGGTGGCGTCGTGCAACGTCGAGGTCTTCCGGATGGGCTTGGGCCAGGAATCCCCTTCCTCGGGAGACCTCGACGCCTACCCGGCCACCGACGCGGAGTGAGCTGCCACCGCCGCTCCCTGAGGGTTGATGATCTGAAGTCATCCAGGTGAGGGCGAATCGTCCTGCTTCGGCCCCGGTCGCGCGAAGGTGACCGGGGCCGGAACTTGAATCGTGGCTTCGGTCGTGGCTTGTGGGCCGTTCAGCTCTGGGGCGTTCAGCGGCTGATGTCGTCCAACTCGGTCAAGTCCTCATGAGAGAGGGAGAGTCCCGCGCCGGCGATGTTCTCGCGCAGGTGTGCCGTCGATGACGTGCCGGGGATGAGCAGGATGTTCGGTGATCGCTGCAGCAGCCAGGCCAGTGCGACGGACATCGGTGTCGCCTCCAATCGAGCGGCGACCGCCGAGAGCGCCGAGGACTGAAGCGGGGTAAAGCCCCCGAGGGGGAAGAAGGGCACGTACGCGACGCCGTCGGTGGCGAGCCGGTCGATGAGCTTGTCGTCGTGGCGGTGGGCGAGGTTGTACATGTTCTGCACGCACACGATCGGCGCGATGCTCTGTGCCTCGGTGACCTGCTCCGCGGTGGCGTTGCTGACCCCGAGGTGGCGGATCAGGCCCTGCTGCCGGAGTTCGACGAGCGTCTCGAACGCCTCGGCGAGCGAGCCGGGCTGGGGACCTTCGGCGTTGCCGAGCCGGAGGTTGACCAGGTCGAGTACGTCGAGCCGGAGGGACTTGAGGTTGTCGTGGACCTGGCGGCGCAGATCTTCGGGTCGCCGGGCCGGAGGCCAGCCACCCTGTTCGTCGCGGGTCGCGCCCACCTTGGTCACGATGTGCAGCGACTCGGGATAGGGGTGCAGTGCCTCGCGGATCAACTCGTTGGTGACGCGCGGCCCGTAGGCGTCGCTGGTGTCGATGTGAGTGATACCGAGGTCGACCGCTTCGCGCAGAACAGCCAGGGCACCGTCGCGATCGGCGGGCGGCCCCATGACCCAGGGGCCGGCCAGTTGCATGGCGCCGTAGCCGAACCGGGTGACGGTCAGGTCGCTCAGAGTCCAAGTGCCGCCGGGAAGAGAGAGGGAGGGTGTGCTCATCTTGTTGCCTTTCGTCGCGCACTTGGGGGTGGCGCCTTCTGCCTCCCTGCATCAGCATTGGAGAGAAACTTCCTGTCAGGAAGTAGGCACTTTGGAGTGCGTAACCCACCCATCGGTGAGAGGTGCGATCAGTGACGACGATGAAGGCGGCCCAGAAGAGGGCTCAGGCCAAGGTGGAGTACAACGCGTTCCTGGCAGAGTGCCCCAGCCGGCAGCTGCTCGACCGAATCTCGGACAAGTGGGTCGTCCTGATCCTGTGCGCGCTGGGCGGCGACAACAGCCCTCGCCGGCCCGGTGCGGCACACGCAGACACTCCGAAGGCGATGCGTTACTCCGAGATCTCTCGGCTTCTGGCCGGGGTCAGCCAGAAGATGCTGACCCAGACGCTACGGTCGCTGGAACACGATGGTCTGCTCACCCGTACCGTGACGCCAACCGTCCCCGTCACCGTCTCCTACGAGCTGACCGACCTCGGTCTCTCGCTCCACCACATGACGCGCGGGCTCAGAAACTGGGCGCAGACGCACATGGCCGAGGTCCTCGCAAACCGCGAGAACTACGACGCTCGCACCCCCTGACGACTCACGTCCAACCGTCCAACCGTCCAACAGCTTTACATTCTCGGCGCTACACCCTCAACTGCGAAGAGCCGGGCAAAACCCCAGATACAGCCCTAAAGCCATGCAATCCATCAGTCTCCAGCAGCACCTTTCAGCGGCGCGACCTCTAGCGGCGACGGGGACGACGATGGACTTCCTGGCCGTGCACGACGAAAGCCCTCGCTGCGGCGGCGACCGCGCGGACGGACCTCGCCCGCGCGGCGGCATCGGCGTGGGTCAGACCGAGTACCTGCAGATCAGCGCCTGGCTGGCGCCCTGGGCAGAGCCGAGGTAGGTGTAGGTGGGGTTGAAGTACGCGCACGCGGCGGAGGCGCTTCCGCTGCCGGTGTAGGTCATGCCGGAGCCGCCGGTGCCCCAGCGGTAGCAGCTCAGGCCGCCGTTGTAGAAGCCGATGGTGGAGGAGGAATTGACCCTGGCGGAGCAGTAGTCGCCGAGCGAGATCGGGCTGTAGGTCACCTCCACGTCTGCCGCCTGCGCCGGCGCGGCGGAGATGGACAGCGCGCCGAGCGCGGCGAGCATGACGGTGAGGAGGGCAGGGACACGACGAACCACGAGGACCTCCGGGCAGTAAGTCGCCGAGTCAGTGGGACAGGGCGTCACGTGCAGCAGGAGCGCGATGGAGCATCGCGCGCCGCGATACGCTGCGTTGATCGCAGTATTAAATAGGAAAGCTTCCTATGCAATAGCTGTCTCACGCGGCTCCTGGGGAACGTCTCCGCCAGGCGCGACGGCGCTCGGGTCCGCGGGACGAATGGTGCCGTGGGTCAGCGGAGGGGGTCGAAGTCGGCCAGGGCGGCGGGCTGCTTGCCGGTGGTGATCTGTTCGGCCAGCAGCCGTCCCGTGATCGGGCCGTGGGCCATGCCCCACATGCCGTGCCCGCCCGCCACGTAGACGGTGGGAGCCACCGTCGCGCCGATGAGCGGCCGTCCGTCCGAAGTGACGGGGCGGGGCCCCACCCAGACGTCGGTCCGCTCCTCCCAGCGCACACCCCGCAGCAGCGGACGGGCGGAGGCGATGATGGCCTCCAGCCGGGCGGGCACCTGCGGGGCGTCCGGGTCCCGGAACTCCATGGTGCCCGCCACCCGCAGCCGACCCTGGTACGGCGTGCACGCCACACGTACGTCGGGCAGGTAGACGGGACCGGGGACGGGATGGTCGACCGGCACGGTGAAGGAGTAACCGCGGCCCGCCCGCACCGGGACGCGCACGCCCCACTCCCGGGCCAGCCGGGGCAGCCACGCGCCGGTGGCGAGCACCACCGCGTCGGCGGACAGGACAGTCCCCTTGGCCGAGCGGACGATCACCTTCCTGTCATCGGTACGCACCTCGTCGACCTCCACGGCGTACACGGTCGCGCCGCGTCGCATGACGGCCTTGCCCAGAGCGTGCACGAAGGCGCCCGGGTCGACGTAGCGCTGGCCGTCGATCCGCACCCCTGCCCTCAGCGCGTCGCCGGCGAGCGGGACGTGCTCGTTGAGCCGGTCACCGTCCAGCACGGTGTGGTCGACCGGCTGCCCGACCTCCTGGAGCCTGCGCAGCTCGCGCAGCAGCCCCTGGGCCTGGCGTGGCGTACGGAACGCGGCCGTGATCGGCGCCGCGACGACCGGGGCGGACACGCCGTCGGCGGCGAGCACCTCGTAGGCCTCGATGCATTCGTCATTGAGCGGTACGTTGGCACGCGCGGCGCGGGTCCAGGACCGCCAGTGGCTGTTGGCGGCGAACCCGGCCAGGAACCTCCACAGGCCCGGGTCGAGGCTCGCGGGCACGTGCAGCGGCGCGGACGGGTTCAGCAGCGAGCGCAGGCCGTAGCGCAGGACGGCGGGCTCGTTCAGCGGGATGGCGAGGCCGGGGGCGATCCATCCGGCGTTGCCCCAGGAGGCGCCGGCCGCCACTCCCCCGCGGTCCACCACGTCGACCTGGACGCCGCGTTCCTGCAGGAACCAGGCGGTCGACAGGCCCACGATGCCCGCGCCCACCACGATCACCGATCTCGGCCAGTTGCCGTCCATGCCCAACCTCCAACGGAACGAATGACGGGGTGTCCCAGTCAGCATGGCCCTGGCGGCGACCTGCGGCGTTGTGGGCGGGCGACAATCGCGGCGCCGCCGTTGTCGATCCGGCACAACGTGTCAGTGGCGGGGCTCGTCCTCGACGGCGGCCAACATGATGATCATGGCGAGACGCTTGCGACCGTCGTTCAGATCCAGGGGAACGAGCTCGTCCATCTTGCGCAGCCGGTTGCGCACGGTGTTGGGATGCACTCCGAGCTGCTCGGCGGCCAGGGCCAGGTCGCCCTGGCTCATCAGCCAGGCCCGCAGCGTGGCCACGAAGCGCGTACCGTGACGGGTGTCGTGCCGCAGCAGCGTGCTCACCGGCCCGCGGGCCGGAGTCCGGCCGGTACGCGCCGCCGCGCGCAGCCGCCGGAGCAGAATGTCGTCCCAGGACTCGTCGTAGGCGGGCGGGACGGCGCCGGGTCTGGCGCTCTCGTGCAGCGCCAGGCACTCGTCGGCTTCCTGGCGGGCGGCGGGCAGCTCCGCGACCTCGGCGGGTGCGCTGATCCCGGCCGCGACGTGCATCTGGGCGGGCAGTTCGCGGTGGAGGGCGGTGATCCACTGCCGGGCCGCGTCGGCCTGCTCGGCCGGCATGATGGTGTAGAGCGTGTCGCCGAGCAGCGCGCTGCGGCCGGGCCTGGACCAGCCGAATCCGGTGGTCGCCTGCTCGAAGGCCAGCAGCAGCGCGGCGTGGCGATCGGCGGTGTGCGCGGACGGCGATGACCCGCATCGGCTGCGGCGCCAGGCCCAGCCGGCTGATCACCGTCTCGGCGTCGGAGCTGCCCTCCAGCAGCCGGATGACCAGGTCCGACTCCACCTGCCGCTCCAGGTCGGCGCTGGCCCGGGAACGCAGCAGGTGCAGTGCGACCGTGCGCGCGCCGTCCGCCAGCGCGCGGAGATGAGCGCCGGTCAGCGGGCGCTCGCAGGTCACCCACACCCAGCCGAGCAGTTCGCGGCCGGCCCGCGCCGCCACGGCCATCCGCCCGGTCAGGCCGTGCCCGGCATCGGCCGGCACGAACACCGGCTCGTCCGTCGCAGCCAGCCGGGCGAACACCCCCTGCTCCTGGAACAGCTCGCGCAGCCGGTCGGGGACGCGCCGGGCGAGGATGGTCTCCAGCCGGGCCGGGTCGCCCGCCTGCTGGGAGCGGGAGTAGGCCAGCACCCGCGAGTGCCGGTCCTCGATGGTCACCGCCCCGCCGATGACGTCGGCCAGGCTGTCGGCCAGGGCGAACAGGTCGGTCGGGCCGCGTCCGGAGGCTGTCTCACGGCTCTCCAGCACCAGCCCGTACACCACGCCGGCGAGCTGGCTCCACGAGACGGCGGGATCGGCCAGCAGGACGGCCACCCCGTGCCGGTCGCCGAGCGCGGCGGCGTCCCGCTCGACGTCCGCGCCGCTTTCGGCCGGGCGGACCAGGACCGCTGTGGCTCGGAAGGCGGCGGCCCACTGCACCGCCTCGGCGATCGAGGTGGTGCCGACGGCCAGGAGCAGGTCGCCGGCGGCGTGGCGGTCGGTGGCATCGGGCATCGCCACGCTGCGTAGCCAGGCCGAGCGTGCCTCGGGGTTGCCGCACAGCCGCACGCCGTACCCGCCGAGCACGTTCACCAGGCGGTCCAATGTGATCATGTTCAACTCCGGGTCGGCGGAAGGGAGCGGGCTGTCCCGCTCCCTTCGGCGGTGTCAGGCGGCCTCGTGCCGCCGCTGGCAGTCGATGCAGTTGCGGGCCAGCGGCCGGACCTTGAGCCGTTCGAACGGGATGGCCGCCTGGCAGCGCGCGCAGCGGCCGTAGGTGCCGGCCACCAGCCTGTCGTAGGCCTGGGACAGGTCGGCGACGGCGCGCTCGGCGGCGGTGATCGAGATGACCAGCTCCTGCCACGTGCCGTCGGCGCCGCTCCCGTCCTGCTCCTGCACCCGCAGCCCGTCCAGGTGCCGCCTGCGCTGCTCCAACTGCTGCTGCAGGTCCTGGCGCAGCGACTGGAGCTGCACGCTGCTGAGGTGTGAGGTCTCGTGGTTGTCGGTCATGGTGGAAGGTCCTTTCTGTGAACGGAATACGTCAGCGGGCGCGCAGGCCGAGGCCTTCGGCCAGAGCCGGCTGCAGGCACAGGCGCATCAGGCCGCGGATGGTGGCGTGCTGCGGCTGGGGCGCCACGCTGATCCGCAGCCGCAGCGCGGTGCGCAGGCGGCTCAGCAGCAGCTCCTGATGAGCGCCGCCGCCGGTGACCACCAGGCCCCGGGAGCGCGACGCGGTCGGCAGGCGGCGTAGCAGACCCGCCGTCATCTCGACGACGCTTTCCAGCGCGTACGGCGGCAGCCCCTCGGCGGTGGTGGCGCCGAGTTGGAGGGAGACCGCGTCGACGACGGCCCCGGCACCGATGGCCGCGGCCTCGACGATGCCCGCCCCGACGTCCAGCACCAGGCAGGACCGGGGATCGAGGACGTCCAGGCCGACGCCGACGGCGGCGGCCAGCGGCTCCTCCACCAGCGTCACCTCGCACCCGGCGATCTCGGATACCGCGGCGTGGACCGCCCGGCGATCGCTCGGCGACGCCGCGATCGGCACCCCGGCCAGGACTCGCGCCGGCGGCCGGCCGTCGTAGAGCCGGGTGTCCTGCAACACCAGGCGCACCAGCCGAACGCAGGCCCCGGGGTCGGCCACCATGCCGTGCCGGATGGGCCGCACCACATCCGCCACACCGGAGGCTCGCCTCATGATCGCCGACGGCCGGTCGGCGATGGCGTGCCCGCTCAGCGATCGAGTACGCGCGGTGCCCAGGTCGAGCGCCACCAGGCGCCGCGTCGGGCTCATCCCGCGCTCCCACGTGCCACCGGGCCGGGCTCGCGCAAGCGCTCCGGCCACAGAGATCCAACAAACGGCATGACGATGATCAGCTCCTAGCTGACGTCGAGAGAAAAGGCGGCATGGGACAGGTGGCCCTGTCACTTCTCCTGCCATAGGGACGGTCATCAGACGTCTCCAGGCGCAACGGCACGCAGAGACCCGGCGCCGACGGACAGCGCGGGCGCGCGGTCAGACTCCGCGGCGCGCGTGGCCGCAGAGCCGAACGGGGAAGACGTCGGCTAGCTGAGCGGCGGGCTGCGCGATCCCGCGGTGCGGTGCGCCAGCTGTTGAGGATCGCGGAACGTGTCCGCGATCGAGCCCGGTGCCGGCAGCAGCGCCAGATGGGCGAGCTCGCCGTGGCGTTGGCCGCGCATCGGTGGCCACAGCGACAGTACGTGGTGCTCGCGGACGCCGCTCGCCTGCGGCGGCAGGCTGGACAGGTCGGCGTCCCCTCCGCCCAGGCTCCACGCCGGGCCAGAGGCCGGCCCCTGCACGACGGGGTCGCCGCTCGACCTGCCCGAAGCGCTGGTCAGCATCAGCGACACCAGGGACAGCAGGACCAGGGCCATCACGCCGACGAGCGAGATGGACCCTTGTGGTGTTCTCCACGGTCCCGTCATACGGCCGACCATAGCCCACACCACCGGAAAAGGCATGCCAGGTCATCACCGGCGGCGTGTGCGCCCGCGCCAGGGCACGATGGCCGCCGACGAAGCCCTGCGCCGGGTGGCCGCAGGCGGCCGATGGTTGCGGAGGTCGGGCCGTGCGGGCCACGTTCCGGATCCGCGATGCCCGGCTGATCGAAGTGCGTTCGCAACCCCGCCGCTCAGATGCCCGCGAGCAGGCCTCGCGAGAGCCCGCGGCCCGTACCTTTTGGCAAGATGTCCGGCCATGTCCTCCGCCGGGCCGCCGCCGCGGCCGACCTCGGGCTCGCGGTGCCGGCCGCCCGGGCCTTGTGGCAGGTCGACGGCTCCACAGACGCGGCCCTCGCGGTCGCGGGCCGGTGTCTCGACGGCGACAGCGAGTACGCCTGGCGCGACGCGGCCGGCCTCCTGGCCGAACTGGGTGAAGCGACCGGCGACCCGGCCCGGGCGCTGCCGGTGCTGGAACGGGTGTGGACGACGAACGTCCAC
>NZ_JBSFTC010000207.1:0-20685 GCF_053590415.1 Nonomuraea sp. NPDC003201 | reverse complement strand
CGAGCTCGCCGCCCGCTACCGCCCCGCCTGAGCCGCCGCCCCACCTGAGCCGTCGCTCCCCGCCGCCTGAGCCGCCGCCCCACCTGAGCCGTCGCTCCCCGCCGCCTGAGCCGCCGCCCCACCTGAGCCGTCGCTCCCCGCCGCCTGAGCCGCCGCGCCTATCTCCCCGCCTGAGCCGCCGATTCCACCTGCCAGCAGTGCGTCCAGTGGCCGTCCCCCAGCGCGGTACGCGCGGGCGCCTCCTCCGAGCACACCGGCAGGGCCACCGGGCAGCGCGGATGGAACCGGCACCCGCCCGGCGGATCGATCAGGCTCGGCGGCTCGCCGTGCCGCGTGACCTCCGGCGCGGCCACCCGGTCGGGATCCGGCGCCGACTCCAGCAGCAGCCGCGTGTACGGGTGCCGCGCCGCCTGCGTGAGCTCCTCGCTCGGCCCGCTCTCGATCAGCCGCCCCGCGTACATGACCGTGATGTCCTCGGCGAAGTAGCGGGCGCCGGCGATGTCGTGCGTGATGTACAGGAGCGCCAGCCCGCTCTCCCTCGCCAGCCCCTCCAGCAGCCGCAGCACCCCGAGCCTGATCGACACGTCCAGCATCGACACGGGCTCGTCGGCGATCAGCGCGACGGGCCGCACCGCCAGCGCCCGCGCGATGGCCACCCGCTGCCGCTGCCCGCCGGACAGCTCGTGCGGCAGCTTGTCCATGAACTGCTCGACCGGCGTGAGACTGACGCGTTCGAGCAGCTCGGCGACCTGTGCGCGTTCCTCCGCGTCCGAGCGGACGTGTCCGTGGATGCGCAGCGGCCTGGCCAGGTGGTAGCGCACCCGGTGGAAGGGGTTCAGGGAGGCGAACGGGTCCTGGAAGATGAGCTGCACCTGCCGCCGGAAGTCCCTGAACGCCGCCCCGCGGTGGGCGCGTACCGGCTCGCCGCGCAGCAGCACCTCGCCCGACGTGGCCGGATAGACCTGCGCCAGCAGCCGCGCCACCGTGCTCTTGCCGCAGCCGCTCTCCCCCACCAGCGCCGACACCGTCCCGGCCCGCAGCGCGATCGACACGTCCTCGACGGCCCGCACCGGCGGCCGCCTGCCGAAGCGGCCTCGGGGACCGCGGGCCGCGGTGAAGTGCTTGGTGAGGTTCCGTCCCTCCAGGACGATCATGACGCGTCCTCCAGACCGCGGCCGCCGTTCAGCAGGCACGCGACGTCGCCTTCGAGCTCGGGCAGGACCGACGAGCACGCCGCCACCGCCACCCCGCACCGCGGGTGGAACGCGCATCCCGGTGGCGGCGACCTCAGGTCGGGCGGGCTGCCGGGGATGCCCAGCAGCTCCTCGCGCGGCCCGTGCAGGCGCGGGAACGAGCGGAGCAGCCCCAGCGTGTACGGGTGCCGCGGCGACTTGTGGATGGCCTTGGCGGACCCGGTCTCCACGACCCGGCCCGCGTACATGATGGCGATCCGGTCGGAGATCTCCATGAGCAGCGACAGATCGTGCGTGATGAACACGACCGCGAAGCCGTACTCCTGCCTGAGCTCCCTGATCTCGTGGAGGATGTCGCGCTGGACCACCACGTCGAGCGCGGTCGTCGGCTCGTCCATGATGATGATCTCGGGGTTGAGCGCGAGCGCGATGGCGATGGCGGCGCGCTGCCGCATGCCGCCGGACAGCTCGTGCGGGTAGGAGCGCCGCCTGTCGGCGCTGATGCCGACGCGTCGCAGCAGCTCGACCGCCCGTTCCGTACGGTCGCCGCGGGACATCCCCGGAACGTGGACGCGCAGGACGTCGTCGATCTGGGCGCCGACGGTGCTGACCGGATTGAGGGCGTTCATGGCGCTCTGGAAGACGACGGCCAGCTCCTTCCAGCGGAAGGCCCTGAGCTCGCCTTTCCCGAGCCCGAGCACGTCCACCGACGAGCCGTCCTGGCGGCGGTAGACGACCGAGCCCGAGGTGATCGCGGCGGGCGGCCGCAGCAGCCGGGCGACGGCGTTGGCCAGCGTGGACTTGCCGCTGCCGCTCTCCCCCGCCAGGCCCAGCACCTCGCCGCGGCGCAGGTCGAGGGAGACGTCGGCGACGGCGTGCACGGTGCCGCTGCCGGACAGGTAGTCGACGCTCAGGTCGCGGATCTCCAGGACGTTCATGTGCGGGCCTTCACCTTGACCGTTCGCAACCGGGGGTTGGCGATCTCGTCGATGCCGAAGTTCACCAGCGCGAGCCCGGTGCCGATGAGCGCGATGCACAGGCCGGGCGGGATGAACCACCACCAGGCCCCGATGAGCAGCGCCTGGCCGTTCTGCGCGAAATAGAGCATGCTGCCCCAGCTCACGGTGGACAGGTCGGCCAGGCCGAGGAACGACAGCCCGGCCTCGGCCAGGATCGCCGCGACCACGGTGGCCAGGAAGCTGGTGGCGATGACGGGCAGCAGCACGGGCAGGATCTCGAAGAAGATGATCCGCAGGCCCCCCTCTCCGCTCGCCCGCGCGGCCTGGACGAAGTCGCGCCGCCGTACGGACAGGGTCTGCGCCCGCAGCACCCGCGCGCCCCAGGCCCAGCCGGTGACCGCGATCACCACGGCCACCGAGGCGACCCCGCGCTGCGGCAGGTAGCCGGCCAGCACGATGATCAGCGGCAGGGCGGGCAGCACCAGGAAGATGTTGGTGAGCACGGACAGCACCTCGTCCACCGCGCCGCCGAAATAGCCGCCGACCAGACCGACCGCGACCGCGATCACGTTGGCGATGACCGCCGACAGCAGGCCGACGCCCATCGAGACGCGGGCGCCGTACACGATCTGGGTGAGGATGTCCTGCCCGGTCTGCGTGGTGCCGAGCCAGTGCGCGGCCGACGGGCCCTGGAGCCCGTCGTCGCCGGTGGCGGCCGGGTCGGCGCCGATGAGCAGCGGCCCGAGCACGGCCATCAGCGTGAAGAAGGCGAGGATGCCGATGCCGATCTTGATCTTCATTCGGACTCCTGCCTGGTACGCGGGTCGAGCACCACGTACGCCAGGTCGGCCAGGAAGTTGGCGACGAGCACGGCCAGCGAGATGACGAGGAAGATGCCCTGCATGAGCGGGAAGTCCTCGTTCTCCACCCCTTTGAGGAGCATCGACCCGATCCCGGGATAGGAGAAGACGATCTCGGTCAGCACCGAGCCGCCCACCACGAAGCCGAGCGACAGGGCGAAGCTGGTGATGTTCGGCAGGATCGCGTTGCGGGCGGCGTAGGCCCACATGACCCTCCTGGAGGTCAGCCCCTTGGCCTCGGCCATCACCACGTAGTCCTCGCCGAGCGTGGTCACCATGACGTTGCGCATGCCGAGGATCCGGTCGGCCATCGACGCGACCACGATCGTCACCGAGGGCAGCGCCGCGTGGTAGACCACGCTGCCGGCGAACTCGCCGGTCAAGCCGGGCATCACGTCCAGCCCGTACGCCCTCGACACGGGGAACCACTGCAGCGTCACCCCGAAGACGAACACCAGCGCCAGCGCCACCCAGAAGTACGGCACCGCGTGCATGAACGTGGCCGCCGGCAGCACCCCGTCGAGCCAGGTGCCCCGCTTCCACGCCATCAGCACGCCCAGCGAGGTGCCCATGAGGTAGCTGATCAGGGTGGCGACCCCGACGAGCCCGACCGTCCACGGCAGGCTGCCGGCGATGACCGTGGACACTTCGGTGGGAAAGAAGGTGATCGAGCGGCCCAGCTCCCCTTGTGCGAGATTGCCGAGGTAGTCCAGATACTGCTGCCACAGGTTCGCGTCGCTGATGCCGAACGCCCGCCGCATCGCGTCGATGGCGGCCGGGTCGACGTTGCCTTTCATCCGGGCCACCAGCAGCTCCACCGGGTCCCCCGGCATGAGCCGGGGGACCAGGAAGTTGAGCGTGACGGCGGCCCAGGCGGTCAGCAGGTAGAAGCCGAGCCGCCGGGCCAGGAATCTCACTTGACGGCCGGCTTCAGGTGCAGCAGCACGACCGCGGCGTCGGGCGAGGCGTACGGCGACGGCATCGCGTACGGATCCTGCTCCGAAGGCCAGCCGACGTACTTGGTGGTCCGGAACTGCGCCCACCCCGGGCTGTAGAACAGCGGCAGCTGGGGCAGCTTCTCCACCATGATCCGGCCCAGCCCCTGCGTGGCCTTCTGCTGCTCGGCCAGGTCGTCGGTGGCGGCGTACTCCTCGATCAGCCGGTCGGTCTCGGCGTCCTTCCACCGCTCGTAGTTGCCGCTCGCGGCCTCGCCGACGGGCTTGGCCAGGCCGCCGAAGAGCATGAAGCGCATCTGGAAGTACGGGGTCGGGCCGGCCTCGGCGCCCCTGATCGACAGGTCGTAGTCGCCCTTGCCGACCTTCGACACCCAGTCCTGGAAGGCCACGCCCCTGGTCTCGACCGTGATGCCGACCTTGGCCAGGTCCTCCCTGATGAGCTGGGCCGCGTTCACCCAGTCGGTGAACGGCGACGGCACCAGCAGCGTGAACTTCAGGTCGGCCGGGTTCACGCCCTTGAGCAGTTCCTTGGCCCTGGCCAGGTCCACCTGGAACGCGGCGTCCTTGTACTGCGGCGGCACGTACGCCTCGCCGCCCGGCATCGGCACGCCGGTCGGGTGGGCGACCTTGGTGTAGCCGCGCTCGGCCACCCTGACGATCTTGTCCCGGTCGATGGCGAGGCTCATGGCCTGCCGTACCTCCGGCTTGGCCAGGACCGGGTTGGTCAGGTTCGGCAGCAGCGAGACCAGGCCCTCCGGCGGGAAGAAGAACTTGTTCTGCTCCGGCTTGCCCTGCACGAAGATCTTCTGGATGTCCGGCACGAACGCGCCCGCCCAGTCCACCTCACCCTGCTGGAGCGCCGTCTGCAGGGCATTGGCCGTGTACGCGGGGAAGCGCAGCAGCGGCACCTCCGGCTTGCCCGGCTGCCAGTAGGACGGGTTCTTCTCCATCTCGTAGAGCTGCGCCGAGAACTTCGACAGCTTGTACGGCCCCGTGCCGACCGGCTTGGCGTTGGTGAACGTCGCCGGGTCCTGCTGCTTGTCCCACAGGTGCTTGGGCACGATGGGCGAGCCGCCGGCGATGTTGTAGAGCTTGGCGTACGAGGTGGTCTTGAAGTCGACGCGCACCTTGTCCGGAGCCAGCGCCTGCGCGTCCTTGATCTCCAGCGCGGACGTGTTGAGCTGCGCGTGGTCCTTCAGCATCTGGAAGGTGAAGGCCACGTCGTCGGCGGTGAACGGCTGACCGTCGGTCCACTTCACCCCCGGGCGGAGCGTGAACGTGAGCGACTTGCCCTTGTCCGACCATTCGTACTTCAGCGCCAGCCACGGGACGATCTCTCCCGGCTTGAGCTTGTTGAAGTACATGAGGGTCTCATAGATCATCCCGCTCGTGCCGAAGTTCACGCCTTCGAGGTGGTACGGGTTGAAGTCCTCCTGGAACGTCCCCGCGTCCACGGCGTGGATCACCAGCGGGGGCGCGCTCGTGCTGTTCTTGCCGGTGGGGCCGCTGCTCGAACAGCCTGCGAGGGCCAGGGCGAGGAGTACTGCCAGACAGCGTTTCATTGGGGGGTGGCCTTTCCGAAATACTTCGTCCGGAGGTCGCGCGAGCCCTTCGGTGCGGCGAAGGCCTGGGCGCGGCCGAATCCGGCTGGTGCGCCGCGCACGATCGTCAGCGCGCGGTAGTACTCGACGTACGGGAAGCCGTAGGTCTCGCCTCTGGCGTAGGCGTATCCGGTGATCGCCTGCGACCAGAGCTCGTACGCCTCCTCCGTCAGCTCGACGAACACGTCGGGGACGAACCCCTCGGCGTCCTCCCAGTTGTCGGCGTAGTAGAGCTCGCTCGCCCAGTAGGCCGGGTGCTCGCGTTCGAGCGTCTTGAGCCCGCCGTAGAAGCGGGCGTCCTCGACGATCCGGTGGGTACGAGCGTGATCTTTGTGGATGGACGCGCTCCAATGGGTCAGGATGACGTCCGGGCGCAGCTCCCTGATCAGGTCGCCGACGCGCAGCTTGACCTCTTCGTCCTCGGGCAGCAGGCCGTCCTCGTAGTCGAGGAAGCGCACGCCCGCGCCGATCCGCTCGGCGAACGTCTCGGCTTCCTCGCGCTTCTGCCTGGCGTAGTCGGGGACGGGCATGCGGGGGTGGCCGCGTTCGCCGAGGGTGAGGTGGAGGAGTGTGGCCCGATCGCCGCGCAGGACGTGCTGGGCGAGCACGGCGCCCGCCGTCAGGTCCAGATCGCCCGCATGTGCGCCGATGGCCAGGACGTGGGTCATGCCGACCGCCTCATCACGTGGAAGCGCCGGGTGATCTGGTAGCCGGCCTTGGTGTAGAGGCGGCCGGCCGGGCTCGCCTCGCCGGTCCAGAGGAACCACGACGAGTGGAGCCCTTCGGCTCGCATCATGGTCATGGTGAGATGGAGGAGGATCTTGCCGAGGCCGGTGCCGCGCTGCTCGGGGTCGACGCCGAAGGGGCCGAAGCGCTCGGGGATGCCGCGGTAGGCCGCGTACAGAGCAAATCCCACTATTTGATCTTTTTTCGCGATGACCATGCGTCGGGGGTCGCGGTGCAGGCGGATGGCCTCGCCCCAGTCGGGGTTGAAGGCCTCAGCCGCGAAGCGGATCAGCTCGGGCAGCTCGCCGTCGGTGGGGCTACGGAAGGCGTACCCCTCGCTCTCGCGCTCGGCGCGCAGCTCGCGCACCTCGTCGGGGGTCACGTAGCCGACGAGCGTCCGGTCCATGGCCACCGGGGAGTACAGGGTCCGGAAGCCGAGCCCGTTGAGGAGCCGGTAGCCGTCGGGGTAGAGCTCGGCGTCCGCCCCGGGGAGCACATAGTTCGGCGTATAGGACGAAAAATCGACCTTCGTCCGGCCGGCCTGCTCCAAGAACGCCAGCGCCTCGCCCACCAGCCGCCTCCCGAGCCCGCCACCACGATGCTCGGGGGCGACGAAGAAGAACGGGATCCACCCGGTGTCCGGCTCCAGGTCGGTGCCCGGGGCCAAGGGGGTCAGGCGGCGCACGCCGTACGCGCAGCCCACCACCCGGCCGTCGGAGACGGCCACGCGCAGGCCCTCGGGGTCGAAGTTGGGGTCGAGCAACACGCAGTCGCGGAACCAGGCGGAGGTGGCGGGATCGGCCGGCATGCTGCGGTTCCAGGCGTCCACCAGGGAGACCTCGTCACCGGACGCGAAGGCGCGGACTGTGACCATCGGGGTCCTTTCACCTTTGGCTCTCCGGTCCCAGCTTTCCCATGGTCATCGAGCCGGGTCAAGACGATTCGGGTATTTATTTTCTTCCTCGGCGCATGTTTAGAAAATTTCTTTTGCGCCACGCCGGACCGAAACTTTCACGCACAGCCAACCCGCCCCCATCCTTAGCCGCAGGTCACCTGACTATTCCGATGGCTCACCACCAGCAACGATTGCATTCGTGAAAGTTTCTCTTCACACTCGCAATGTTTCAGGCGAACGAGAGGAACCCGATGAACGTGAGAGCTCGGATCGTGGGTGCCTTGATCGCCGCCGTGACGCTCATCGTCGCGGGGCTGATCACCGCGCCACCGGCCTCGTCGGCACAGCTGACGGAGGTGACCGGCTTCGGCACTAACCCGACAAACCTGCGCATGCACCTGTACGTCCCGGACGGCGTCGGGACCCGACCACCTCTCCTGGTCGCCGTGCACTACTGCACGGGATCGGGTCCGGCCTTCTACTCCGGCACGGAGTTCGCCTCGCTGGCCGACCGGTACAAGTTCATCGTGATCTACCCGTCCGCGACCAGGAGCGGCTCCTGCTTCGACGTCTCCTCGCCGCAGGCGCTGCGACACGACGGCGGCAGCGACCCGGTGGGCATCATCTCGATGGTCAGGTACGTGCAGCAGCGCTACAGCACCGACCCCGACCGCACCTTCGTGACCGGGGCCTCGTCGGGCGCCATGATGACGAACGTGCTGCTGGGCGACTACCCCGACGTCTTCAAGGCCGGCGCCGCGTTCGCCGGGGTGCCGTTCGCCTGCTTCGCCACCACCGACGGGTCGATGTGGAACAGCGCCTGCGCCAACGGCCAGGTCAGCAAGACGCCGCAGCAGTGGGGCGACCTCGTACGCGGCGCGTACCCCGGCTACAGCGGCCCCCGCCCGCGCATGCAGGTGTGGCACGGCACCGCGGACACCACGCTGCAGTACCCGAACTTCCAGGAGGAGATCAAGCAGTGGACCAACGTCCACGGCCTGAGCCAGACGCCCAGCAGCACCGACCAGCCGCGGTCCGGCTGGAACAGGACGAGGTACGGCGGCACCGGCACGACGCCCCCCGTCGAGGCGATCAGCCTCCAGGGCGTCGGCCACAACGTCCCGATGAGCGGGATGGCCGCCGCCGCGATCGCGTTCTTCGGCCTTGACCAGGGCGGCGGCGGGCCCACGCCGACGCCCACCCCGACCCCGACGCCGACCCCGACGCCGACCCCGACGCCCGGGACCGGGGCGTGCCGGATCACGTACACGATGAACACCTGGAACACCGGCTTCACGGCCGAGGTCACGCTCACCAACACCGGCACCAGCCAGCTCACCTCCTGGGCGCTGACCTTCACGCTCCCCGCGGGCCAGAGCGTCACCTCCGCGTGGAACGCCACGATCTCGCCCGCGAGCGGCCAGGTCACGGCCAGGAACGTCAGCTACAACGGCACGGTCGCCCCGGGCGCGTCCGCCTCGTTCGGCTTCCAGGCCACCCACACGGGGAACACGTCCAAGCCGTCCGCCTTCACCCTCAACGGCGCCACCTGCACCTGACCGCTCGATCACACCGGGCTCGGACCCCCCTGAGCCCGGTGTGATCATCTGATGGATACTGGCCCTTCTCGGAGAATTTGGGAGCGCTCCCGAAAGTGCTCCCGCTGTAACCGAAAGGGCACATCTTGTCCAAATTGCACACGCGGTTATCGGCGGTGTTATCGGGCTCGGCGCTCGTGCTCGCCGCCGGACTCGCGCCGCTCCACCAGGCGGCAGCCGCGGCCACCGAGCCCGCTGAGACCCAGCCGGCCCGGATCACCCTCACCCTCATCACCGGCGACGTCGTCGAGTACGCGCCGTCGCAGGGCGGCGTCCCCTCCATCGCCATCAGGCCGGCGCCCAGGCCCGACGGCGCGGACGTCACGTTCGCCACGCTGCCCGGCAAGGACGGCGGATATCTGGTCCTGCCCTCCGACGCGGCCCCCATGGTCGCCGCCGGGACGCTGGACGAGGAGCTGTTCGACGTCGAGACGCTGGCGCGGGACCGGCGCGTCGAGGCGATCCCGCTGCTCGTCACCTACCCGGGCGACCCCGCCCCCGCCACGCTCGCCAGATCCGCCCAGTCGCTGACGGCCGGCGAGAACGTGCGGGTGCTCGACAGCGTCAACGGCGCCGCGCTCACGGTACGCGCCGACCGGGCCGACGACTTCTGGGCCGGGCTCAACACCGGCGCCAAACTGACCGGCGGCGCGATCTCCAAGATCTGGCTGGACCGCAAGACGCGGGCCTCGCTCGACAAGAGCGTGCCCCTCATCGGCGCTCCGGCCGGGTGGGCGCGCGGGTTCGACGGCAAGGGGGTCAAGGTCGCCGTCCTCGACACCGGGATCGACGCCGCCCACCCCGACTTCGCCGGACGCATTCTCGCCAGCGAGAACTTCTCCGACTCCGCCGGCATCGCCGACAGGGTCGGACACGGCACGCACGTCGCCTCGACGATCGCGGGCGCCGGCCCGACGTACAAGGGCGTGGCGCCGGCCGCGTCCCTGCTGGTCGGCAAGATCCTCGCGGACAACGGCCTGGGCGACTGGTCGTGGGCCATCTCCGGCATGGAGTGGGCCGCCGCTCAGGGCGCCGACGTGGTCAACATGAGCCTGGGCTCCTGCTGCGGCAACGGCACCGACCCGATGAGCCAGGCGCTGAACGAGCTCACGAAGAAGTACGGCACGCTCTTCGTGACGGCCGCCGGGAACGAGGAGGACCCGCTCACCGTGAGCGTCCCGGCCGCGGCCGACGAGGCGCTGGCCGTGGGCGCGGTGGACAAGGAGACCGGCACCACCCTGGCCGACTTCTCCAGCAAGGGGCCGCGGCTGGACGACGCCGCCGTCAAGCCGAACATCGTCGCCCCCGGCGTGGACATCGTCGCCGCGCGCTCGGCCGAGTCCTCGCTGCCCGGCATCCCGGGCGACGACAGGTACACGACCTTCAGCGGCACCTCCATGGCCACCCCGCACGTCGCCGGGGCCGCCGCGATCCTGGCCCAGCAGCATCCCGGCTGGCGGGCCGCCGAGCTCCGCGACGCGCTGACCTCGACGGCCGTGCGCAACGACGGGCACAACTGGTTCGAGCAGGGCAGCGGCCGGGTGGACGTGGCCCGCGCCGTCACCCAGAGCGTGTTCGCCACCTCCGTGGTGGACTTCCGGCTCCTCGGCAAGCCCGCCACCAGGCAGGTCACGTACCGCAACCTCGGCTCCGCGCCCGTCACGCTGGCCGTCTCGCTCGTCACCCGCGGCTGGAGCGGCCGGCCCGCACCGGACAAGGCGGTCAGGCTGGGCGCGCAGAGCGTCACCGTGCCCGCGAACGGGACCGCCGCCGTCTCCCTCACCGCCGACCCGTCGGCCGGCCCGATCGGCGCGTACGGGGGCTGGGTGACGGCGAGCGGCGGCGACGTGCGGCTGGTGACGCCGTTCAGCTACTACACGGGTCCCGCCACGCACCGGCTGGGGGTGTCGCTGGTCAACTCGTACGGGACCAAGGAGTTCTTCCCGGGCTACCAGGCCGAGCCCCTGGTGTACGCGATCCCGTTGAAGCGGGCGAACAGCCCGGAGGACCCGTTCAACCCGTACGGGTACTACTACCTGCGTACCGACTATTCGGGCAACGGCGAGTTCTCCCTGCCCGCCGGGGACTACGAGGTGATCGGCGTCGCCAACGAGACCCGGATCAGCAACCGTACGAGCTGGGTGATCGAGAACGTCCACCTCGACGGGGACCGGACCGTCACCCTGGACGCGCGCAAGACGGCGCCGATCCGGCCGAGGACGCCGAAGGCGCTGGACGGGGGCGGGAACGCGTACTACGTGCGCACGTTCACCGACCGCAACCAGCCGGTCTCGCTGTACGGCGGGGTCCAGGGCGGCGGGCAGCAGCTGTTCGTCACGCCGGTGTCCTCGGTGAAGGCGGGCAAGGTGCGGCTGTCGCACCAGTGGAACCTGGAGCCCCCCGTGCTCACCTCGGCGACGGCGGGCGGGCTGGCCCTGCATCCCGCGTACGACGTGGAGGCCCTGCGCAGGCTGACCTCCACCACGTCCTACCCCCTCGTTTCGGTCGGAAGGGGGCGGCCGGAGGACTTCTCGGGTGTGGACGTCTCCGGCAAGATCGCTCTCGTCGGGATCCCCGTCGAGAGCGGCTACGTCAACGCGAGCGTCCAGATGGACGACGCCGGCCGCGAGGCCTCCCTGCGCGGCGCGGCGGGCGTCATCGGCTTCCTCGACGTGGACGGCGGGCGGGCCCGCGTGCCGCAGGGCTGGTCCCTGCGGCTGGGGCTGGATGCCGCCGAGGGGCGTTCGCTGCGATCCGCCCTGGCCAAGGGGCCGGTGTCGCTGCGGCTCGAACCGTACGCGGGGCCGGGCGCGACCTACCACCTGCGCTTCGACTCGCGCGGCCGGGTGCCCGCGCGGCCCGTCAAGGTCGACATGGGGCGGCTGGTACGGATCGACGCCGCCTACCACGCCGACAAACCGGACACCAGCGGCTGGGAGTACGGCGAGTCGACGGCCGGCGAGGAGCCGGGGCGGATGGTGTACGGCGGGTCGCTGCGGATGCCGCTCACCCGGACCGAGTACTTCGGGCCCGTGTCCGACGACGTGGTGTGGTCCCGCACGATCACGAACGACGGGCTGGTCCTGCACTCCGACGACCGGTTCGCCGGTGACGACCGGCGGGTCTCCGAGCAGTGGTTCAAGGCGCCGCTGGTGCCCGGCGCCGCGGACGTGCCGTCGGGGTACCCGGTCAAGGTGCCGTGCGCGCTGTGCCGGGACTCCGACCGGTTCGTACCTTTCGAGCAGTGGCGCGACTCCGATCCCCGTCACTACAGCGAACTGAGCCCGGTCACCTCGGCGCCCCGGCTGTTCGCGGGCGAGCAGGAGCTGGCTCCGCAGGGCTGGCGCCCCCGATTCTTCGCCGGGGCCCCCGGGGCCTACCGGGTGGAGGCGGTGGACACCTCGGGACGCACCCTGTCCGGCAAGGTCACGACCACCGCGCGCTTCGCCTCCTCCCCGCCGCCGTCCTCGGGGGCGCCCCGGGGGTACGCGTGCTCGTTCGGGGCGGGGTGCGCGTTCCAGCCGGCCGTCCAGGTCACCTACGACCTGCCCCTCGACCTGCTGAACCGGGCCCCGGCCGGGGCGCCGTTCGCGTTCGACCTGCGCGCCGGCGCGCACTCGGCCGTACGCCGGGCGCCCGCCGTCAACCAGGTCACGGTCGAGTTCTCGGTCGACGACGGGGCCACCTGGCGGGCCGCGACGCGCGTCAGGAAGCACGGCGACGGGCGGTTCCGCGTGGAGCTGGCGCATCCCGTCCTGGCGCAGACCAGCGGGTTCGTGTCGCTGCGGGTCACGGCGTCGGACACGGCGGGCGGCTCGACCACCCAGACCGTCAACCGGGCCTACGCCCTCAGATAACACCGATCGGGCTCTCCGGTGACAGCCGTGCCGCCACGGCTGTCACCGGAGGCCACGGAAGAACGTCCGCACGTCCCCGACCAGGAGCTGGGGGACCTCCATCGCCGCGAAGTGGCCGCCGCGCCCGAACTCCGACCAGTGGACGACGTTGTTGTCACGCTCGGCGATGGAGCGGACCCCGAAGTCGCCGGGGAACACCGCCACCCCGGCGGGCACCTCGGACCGCTTCGCCGGCTGCCCCCAGGCGGCCCTGCCCTCCTTGTAGAGGCGCGCGGACGAGGTGGCCGTACCGGTCAGCCAGTAGACGCTGACGTTGGTGAGCAGCAGGTCGCGATCGACGGCGTCCTCGGGGAGCTCGGCGGCCGGATCGGTCCACTCCTTGAACTTCTCGACGATCCAGGCGAGCTGCCCGGCCGGCGAGTCGGCGAGCCCGAATCCCAGTGTCTGCGGACGGGTCGACTGGATGATCGCGTACCCGGCGCCCTCCTCCATCTGCCGCTGCAGGCGGGCGAGCCGCTCCTGCTCGGCTTCGCTCAGAGCGGCCAGCTCCGCCGGATCCCCGGTGGGGAAGCCGAGGCTGCCGTTGACGTGGACGCCCACGACATGCTCGGAGTCGATGCGGGCCAGCTCCGGAGAGACCACGGAGCCGGTGTCGCCGCCTTGGGCGCCGTAACGCTGATAGCCGAGCCGGCTCATCAGCTCCGCCCAGGCACGGGCGATCCGGGACATGTCCCATCCCGTCTCGCGCGTCGGCCCGGAGAAGCCGAATCCGGGGATGGACGGGGCGATGACGTGGAACGCGTCTGCCGGGTCGCCGCCATGGGCACCGGGATCGGTGAGCGGCCCGATGACGTCCATGAACTCCACGATCGAACCCGGCCACCCGTGGGTGATGATCAGCGGCAACGCGTCCGGCTCGGGAGAGCGGACGTGCAGGAAGTGAATGTTCTGACCGTCGATCGTGGTGGTGAACTGCGGGAAGTCGTTGAGCCTCTTCTCGTGCTCGCGCCAGTCGTAGGAGGTCCGCCAGTACTCGGCCAGCCCTTTCAGGTAGCCGACGGGGACGCCGTAGGTCCAGCCGACGCCGGGCAGCTCGTCGGGCCAGCGGGTACGCGCCAGCCGGTCCCGCAGGACGTCCAGGTCGGCCTGCGGGATATCGATGCGGAACGGCCGGATTTCGGTGCTTTCGGTGCTTTCGGTGTGCATGGGCCAGACGTTAATTCGCCTTGCGGACGATTACTGTCCTCAAGGCGCGTCAGACTGAGAACTGTGTTGGAGACCTCAGCGCGCCTGCTCCGGCTCCTGTCGCTGCTTCAGCTGCGACGCGACTGGTCCGGCGCCGACCTCGCCGAACGCCTGGACGTCGACGTACGAACCGTCCGGCGCGACATCGACAAGCTGCGCAGCCTCGGCTATCCGGTGCGATCCGCGTCGGGCACGGCGGGCGGCTACCGCCTCGGCGCCGGTGCGGCCCTGCCGCCGCTGCTGCTCGACGACGAGGAGGCCGTGGCGGTCGCCATCGGACTCCGTGGCGCCGCGGTCGGCACCGTCGCGGGCATCGAGGAGACGTCGGTACGCGCGCTGCTCAAGCTCGAACAGGTGCTGCCGTCCAGGCTGCGCCGCCGGGTCGAGGCGCTGCAATCGGTCACCGTGTCCCTGCCCGGCACCGGGCCGACGGTGGACCCGGAGACGCTGACCACGATCGCCGCCGCCTGCCGCGATCACGAGCGCCTGCGCTTCGCCTACCGCAGCCGCGACGAGACGGCGAGCACCCGCGTCGTCGAGCCCCATCGGCTCGTGCACACCCCCCGCCGCTGGTATCTCGTGGCCTGGGACACCGGCCGCGAGGACTGGCGGACCTTCCGGGTCGACCGCATCGAGAGCCGGCCGTCCTCCGGACCGCGGTTCACCCCGCGCCCAGCCCCGGCCGAGGATGTCGCGGGTTACGTCTCCGAGTCCGTCGCGTCGGCTCCGTACCGCCATCAGGCCCGGATCCTGCTCCACGCCTCCGCCGAGCGGGCGGCCGCCGGCATGTCACCCACGGCGGGCCGGATAGAGGCGATCGACCAGAACACCTGCCTGCTGCACACGGGGTCCGACTCGCTCGACGAGATCGCCCTCTATGTCGGACTCACCGGGTTCGACTTCGAAGTCCTCGACCCGCCCGAACTCCTCGACCGCATCCGCGCCCTCACCGACCGCTTCGCGCGGGCGACCGGGCCGAGACCGTGAACGATAATGCGTTCACCATGCTCGATGAGATCCTGCCCTCGTGGGTCGCCACCGCCGAGCTCTTCGGCGACCCGCCGGACATCACGCTCTTCCCGGAGGAGGAAGCCCTCGTTTCTGACTCGGCGGACAAGAGACGGCGCGAGTTCCGTACGTCCCGCCACTGTGCCCACCTGGCGCTACGGCGACTCGGCGTGGCCCCCCGCCCCGTCCTCCGCGGCGACCGCGGCGCCCCCGCCTGGCCACCCGGGGTCGTGGGCAGCATCACGCACTGCGCGGGCTACCGGGCGGCGGCGGTGGCGCACGGCGCCCTGTCGATCGGCATCGACGCCGAACCCCACCTCCCGATGCCCCGCGGCGTCCTGGAACGAACCGCGACCCCCGCGGAAGCCGCCGCCCTTGACCTCCTGGACATCCCGGACCCGGGCCGCCTGCTGTTCAGCGCCAAGGAAGCGATCTACAAGGCGTGGCACCCGCTGACGGGCCAGTGGCTCGGCTTCCTGGACGCCACGGTCACCTTCACCACCTCCCCACCCCCCTCACTGGACCCGCCGGCCGGGTCCGGGACCTTCGCCGCCGAGATCGCGGTCCACGGCCCGGGCTGGCCGACCCGCTTCGAGGGCCGCTGGCTGGTGAGCGGCGGCCTGATCATGACGGCGATCGCGGTCCCCGCCCCCTCCGCCTAGCCCGGGCCCTGGCTAGAGGACGGGTGGGTCGAAGTCGAAGTCCAGGCGGTTGCCCTGGCGGGTCACCAGCACGTCGGGGTGGTTGGGGCCGAGCACCCGGTCGTAGCGATCCAGCACGTCCTCGCGCAGCGCCGCCGCCTCCTCCGTGGCCCCCGTGGCGAGCAGGTCGACGACGAGGTTGGCCCCGGCGGCCAGCGTCACCGGGTGGTCGTCGCCGAACAGGGCCCGCAGGTCCAGCAGGGTCTGCTCCCCGAGCACCCGCGCCTCCTCGTGCAGCCCCACCTCGGCCAGGTCGCTGGCGAGGTTGATGGCGCAGGTCAGGGAGAAGTAGTGCTTGCGCGTGAGCCGCCGGTCGAACCCGGCCAGCGCCGCCTCGTCGATCTCCCGGGCCTGCTCCTTGCTGCCGCTCACCCGCAGCAGCAGGGCGAAGTTGCTGTCGCAGCCGTACTTGAACGGGTGATCGTCGCCGTACATGCTGGCGAACCTGGAGACGATGTCCCGCAGCAGCCGCAGCGAGTCGTCCACCTGGTCGGCCGCCCGCTGGGCGTTGGCCAGGCAGAGGGCGGCGGCCAGGGTGTCGGGGTGGTCGATGCTGGTGCCACGTTTCTGCACCTCGAAGGTGCGGTCGGCGAGTTCGAGCGCCTCCCCGATGAGGCCCGCCCGGCGTTTGGCGATCGACAGGTCCTTGGCGCAGCGCAGCGTCCAGGGGTGCTCCTGGCCCAGCTCCTGGAGACCGAAGTCGTAGGCGTCCTGGCCGAGGTCGCAGGCCTCGCGGTAGCGGCCCTGGAGGCGTACGACGCGGGCGAGGTTGTTCATCGAGGAGAGCACGTTGGCGCGGCTCGCGCCCGACCCGGCCTGCCGCTGCAGCTTGAGCACGCGCGCGTGCAGGGACTGCGCCTCCTGGTAGTCGCCGAGCAGCAGGTGGTCGAGGGCGAGGTTGTTCATGGCGCGCAGGGTGCGGCGGTGCGAGCGGCCGAAGACCGCCTCGTGCCGGCTCAGCGATTCCTGGTCGTGCTCCCGCGCCTCCGCGAAATCGCCGCGGTTGCGCAGGTCGGCGCCGTGGCTGTTGGTGAGCAGCAGGGTCTCCTCGTCGCCCTCGCCGAGCACGCGCCGCATCCGTTCCATGAGGGCCTTGTTCAGCTCGAACGACTCCTCGATGCTGCCCAGCTCACGGATGATGATCGCGTAGTGGCGCTGGGCGGTGAGCACGTGGCGGTCGTCCTCGCCGCCGTCCTCCCGCCAGGCCTCCAGGAACTCCTGCACCAGCTCGCGGGCTGACGCGAAGTCGCCCGAGGTGTAGACGTAGCGGATGATGTTGAGCGCGAACCTGCGGACGTTGGGGTCGCGGCTGCCCTTGACGTCGGCCGTGGTGATGTGGCCGAGGAGGTTGGCGTAGCGGGGCCAGGCCGTGGTGTCGTCGGGCTCGTAGTCGGCCACCGAGGCCGACAGCAGGAGGTGGACCTCGCGGCGGAAGGCGTCGGCCTCGTCGCCGTCGAGCTCGTCGCGCAGCAGCGCCTGGACCAGCCGGTGCACCTGGACCGTACGGCTCTCCGAGTCGATCCGCACCAGGGCGTACCTGCCCAGCTCCCGGATGACCTGGCTGAGCTGGATCGGGTCGGCCAGCAGGCCGGCGATCTTGGATCCGGCCGCGTACGCCTCGGGCAGCTCGTCCAGCAGGTCGCGCGGGATCGGCTCGGGCCCGAAGAACGCGAAGCAGCGCAGCAGCTCGACCGCGTCGGGCAGCCTGGCCTTGAGCTGCGACACCGAGGTGGCCCAGGCCGCCGTCATCGACAGCGGGTAGTCGGACGGCTTGTTGGCGCCCAGGAGCCGGGTCGTCTGCCTCTTCAGCAGCCGCAGGTATTCATCGGTCGACATCCCCGACTCGGCCTGCAGCGCGCCCGCCTGCTCCAGGGCCAGCGGCAGGTCGCCGAGGGCCTCGGCCAGCCGGTCGGCCTGCTCGTGGTCGATCGCCCGCCCCACCCGCTTGACCAGGAACGCGACGCTCTCCTCGCGCTCGAACACGTCCACCGGCAGGGTGTCGACCACGCCCTGCCAGCTGTGGTTGCGGGAGGTGATCAGCACGTGGCCGGGGCCGCGCGGGACGATGTCGTTGATGTCCAGGGTCTCGGCGTTGTCGAAGATCAACAGCCAGTTCCGGTACGGGTCGCCGCGCCGCAGCGCGTCGAGTGCGGCCTCGGCCGCGTCCTCGACGCTGTGGGGACCGACCTTGAGATGCAACTCCCGGGCCAACCCGGCCAGCGACGACTTCACCAGCATCGTCTGCGCCGACGGCACCCACCACACCAGGTCATAGGCGTGCCGGAAGCGGTGGGCGTACTCGATCGCGAGCTGCGACTTGCCCACGCCGCCGAGTCCTTGCAGAGCGTGCGGCGCGGGTTGAGACTGGTCCTGTGCCTGGGGGAGGACGGCAGTGACCTTGGACTGGAGCCCCGTACGGAGCTTCTCGATGAGGTCGTCCCGACCCGTGAAGTTCTTGTTCCGCTGGGGGACTTTGCCCCATACGGACGGCGCATGGCCGGAATCGTGTTGCGAGTGCGAATTTGTCACGATATCGCCTCGAGTCGGCCGGTCGTCACGTCAGCTGAGACAAGCATAGACAGCATATTGAAGCCAGAGATAGATAGGATCCGCTAGATCCATCAGGTCCAGGGAGAGCGATGAACAAGGAAGCAGTGCAGGGGTACGGCGGTGGGCTCATTGATGTCAGCGGGCGCACCCTGGAGGAGCTCAAAGACATCGACGACTCCCGGTTGAAGGACGCCATAGACCGCCTTCTCGACGAGACCGGCGTGACGCCCGTGGCCAAATTCCAGTCTTCCATCTGAGTCAGCCCGCGGGTCGGCCGCCACGCCTGACCTGCGGGCCGGCACTTCCCCCACATTTAGGCCAGCCCGAAAACATTCACATATTTCCATCCGTCCCGGGTCATATACTCCTCAGCACAAGAATGGTCCTGCCGGTGGGGTGGCGCGTGAACGAAGCGGACTGGGTGCGATTGGTCAGACAGCTCCGCAGAGGCGACTGTACCCCGCTTCTCGGGGCGGGCGCCTGCTACGGGCGACTTCCGACCGGCAAGGAGCTCAGCAAACACTTCGCGAAGGAGTACGGCTTTCCGTTCGCCGACCACGGAAATCTCGCGCACGTGATGCAGTACGCGGCTCACGTGCATAACGATCCCACTGATCTCAAAGTGGAAGTCTGCGCATACCTGAAACAGCGCGCGGCGGGCGCCACCGATCCGCTCGACCCGCACACGGTGCTGGCCGAGTTCCCGATCAAGACTTTTCTCACCACCAACTACGACGACTTCATGCTCCAGGCCTTACAGCACTGCCGCAAAGGTCCGCGGACCCCGAATGTGTGCAGGTCGACGTGGTGGGAGCCGACGAACCGGGCCGTCGTGCCCGACCCCGATCCCGACCACCCGCTGATCTATCATCTGCACGGGAACTGGGACGACCCCTCCTCCATCGTGCTGACCGAGAACGATTACGTGCAGTATCTCCTCAATCTGCGCGACGTCGACGACGCGAACGGCCGCCAGCTCCTCCCGATTCCCGACCCGGTGCTCGACGCCATGACCTCGAGCCCGCTGCTCTTCCTCGGCTACAGCCTCCAGGACTGGAACTTCCGGGTGCTCTTCCACGGGCTGATCAAATCCATTCCCTCCACCCGGCAGCGCCGGCATATCAGCGTGCAACTCCTGCCGGAGCTGAACACGTCGCTGACCGACGCCGAGAATCTGGCCGGCGAATACCTGAAGAGCTATTACGCCGACCTGAAGATCTCGATCTACGTCGGCACCACGTCCGCGTTCTTCAAGGAACTGCTCGACTGGAATGCGAGGACGCCGCTATGACCGTGACCGATCCCGCCGGCCGGCCGTTCGTCGGGCTGCGCCCCTTCGGCCGTGCCGACAGCGACCTGTTCCACGGAAGGGAGCAGGAGTCGCGGGAGATCGCCACGCTCTGGCGGGCGGCCGGGCTGACCGTGCTCTACGGCGCTTCCGGCGTGGGCAAGACCTCGCTGCTCAACGCGGGCGTGCTGCCCAGGATCGACCAGGAGCGGGCCGACGTGCTGCCCGTCGCCAGGATCTCGCCGCACACGCCGCTCCCGATCGCGGGCGGCAACCCGTACGTCATGGCGCTGCTGTCGGCCTGGGCGCCGGACGCCTCGCCCGGCTCGCTGGCGGGCCTGACCATCACGCGCTTCCTGACCGAGCGCCCCGGGCGCGAGGACGAGTACGGCGACCCGCTGCCCGTCCTGGCCGCCATCGACCAGGCGGAGACCCTGTTCCACAGCGACCTGGCCCGCCAGCGCGACCGCAAGGAGCTCGTCGACCAGCTCGTACGGGCCATGCGCGACCACCCCGGCCTGCACCTCCTGCTCTCGCTCCGCGAGGAGTACCTGTTCCTCGTCCTGCCCTACGAGCGCCCGTTCGGCCAGGGCTCGCGGGCCCGCTTCCACCTGCAGCCGCTCTCCCCCGAAGCGGCGAGGCAGGCCGTGGAGCGGCCGCTGGACCGCACGTCCAGGACCATCACGAGCGCCGCCACCCGGCTCCTGGTCGGCGAGCTGCGCTCGGCCACCGTCAAGGACGCGTGGGGCAACCCGTCCACCGTCGAGCTGGATCTGGTGGAGCCGGTCCAGCTCCAGGTGGTCTGCTCCGCGCTGTGGGACTCGCTGCCCGACGAGGTGACGGAGATCGGCGAGGAGCACGTGCGGGTCTACGCGGTGGTGGAGGAGTTCCTGTTCGACTTCTTCAAGCGCGCGGTCGGGGAGGTGGCGCGCGAGTTCGACATCCCCGTCGGGGAGCTGCTGCTCTGGCTGCGCCGTACGTTCATCACCGACCACGGCACCCGCAACATCGCGTACGAGGGCATCGAGCAGACCATGGGCATGCCCAACGCCGTGGCCCGCGCGCTCGATGACCGGCACATCCTGCGCGGCGAGCACCGCATGGGCAGCCGCTGGTACGAGCTGGCCCACGACCGGCTCATCGGCCCGGTCTCGCACCGCGGCTCGCCCGCGACGTACCTGGAGGCGGCCCGCACGGCGCGGGCCCAGCGCAACTGGCCGCTCGCCGCCCGGCTCGCCGACGAGGCCA
>NZ_JBSFTC010000206.1:0-20753 GCF_053590415.1 Nonomuraea sp. NPDC003201 | reverse complement strand
GCCCGCCGGAGAACTGGTGCGGGTAGCGTTCGGCGGCCGAGGCGGGCAGCCCGACCCCCTCCAGCAGCTCGGTCACCCGGTCGCCGACCGGCAGGCCGAGCGCGACGAGCGGCTCGGCGACCAGGTCCCGGACGCGCATGCGGGGGTCGAGCGAGCTCATCGGGTCCTGGAAGACGATCTGCAGGTTCTCCCGCAGGAAGCGCAGCCGGCGTTCCGGCTTGCCGGCGATCTCCTGCCCGTCGAACAGGATGGACCCGCCGGTCGGCTGATCAAGCCCGCACAGCAGGCGCAGCAGCGTCGACTTGCCGGAGCCGGACTCGCCGACGATGCCGTACCGCTCGCCCCGGCCCACCGTGAGCGACACGTCCTTGAGCGCGTGCACGGCGGCGCCCGCCTTGGTGAGCGAGGTGCGGGGCCGGTGGTAGACGCGGCTGAGGTCGCGGGCCTCAATCAGCGGGGTGCCAGCATGCGTGGGCATGGCCGTCTCCTGTCAGCGCGGGTACGGTCTCGCACTCGGCGGTGGCGTGCGGGCAGCGGTTGCGGAAGACGCAGCCACCGGGGAACTGCCCGGCCGGCGGCACGCTGCCCTTGATGGTGGGCAGCCGGGTGCCGCGCGGGGTGAGCCTGGAGGCGGCCAGCAGGCCCTCGGTGTAGCGGTGGCGGGGCCGGGTGAAGACCTCGCGGATGGGGCCGCTCTCGACGACGCGGCCCCCGTACATGACCAGGACCCGCTCGCACACCGACGCCACGACGGCGAGGTCGTGGGTGATGAACAGCAGCGCGGGCGCGACCTCGGCGATCAAAGCCAGCATCTGCTTCTGCACCGTGACGTCGAGCGCCGTGGTGGGCTCGTCGCAGATGAGCAGGCTCGGCTCGTTGGCCAGCGCGATGGCGAGCATGACGCGCTGGCGCTGGCCGCCGGAGAGCTGGTGCGGGTACGCGCGGGCGATCTGCGCCGGTTCGGGCAGGCGTACGCGTTCCAGCAGGTCGAGCGCCTTCTCCCGGGCCCGCGCGCGCGGCGTGCCGTGCAGGGTCATGACCTCGGCGACCTGGGCGCCGATGCGCATGAGCGGGTTGAGCGCGGTCATGGGCTCCTGGAAGACCATGGAGACGTCCTGGCCGCGCAGCCGCTTCAGCCGGCTCTCGGGCACGCCGACCAGGTCGTTCCCGCCCATCGTGGCCGTGCCCGAGGCGGTGACGCCCTCGGGGAGCAGGCCCATGAGCGACAGCGCGGTCAGCGACTTGCCGGACCCGGACTCGCCGATCAGCCCGACCCGCTCACCGGGCGCGATGGCGAACGACACCTCGTGCACGAGCTCCAGCGAGTCGGCCCGTACGGTCAGTCCCTCAACCCTCAACATGCTCACTGGGTCGCTCACCGCTCCTCACTCGCTCCGCGGAGTCCCTCCTCCGTCGGGCCTCCACTCCGCTCGCTGCGTCGGGTTCGCTCCCGGACCCTCCTGAGCTTCGGATCGAGGTAGTCGCGCAGGCCGTCCCCCAGGAGGTTGAAGCCGAGCACCGCGAGCGCGATCGCCAGGCCGGGCCAGAGCGCCAGTCGCGGGGTCGAGAACAGCAGCTCCTGCGACTCCTGCAGCATCCGCCCCCACGACGGGGTCGGCGGGCGGGTGCCGAAGCCGAGGAACGACAGCGCCGCCTCGGCCAGGATCGCGATCGCGAACGACACCGACGCCTGCACGATGAGCACGGAGCCGATGTTCGGCAGCACGTGGCGCATCGCGATGGCCGGGCGGCGGCGCCCGGCGGCCCTGGCGGCCAGGATGTAGTCGGTCACCATGACCTGGAGCGTGGCGGCGCGGGCCACCCGGGCGAACGCGGGCACGGTGGCCACGCCGATCGCGATCATCGCGGTGAGCGTGCCCGGCCCGTAGACCGCGCCGAGCATGACGGCCAGCAGCAGCGCCGGGAACGCGAACACCAGGTCGTTGACCCGCATGATCAGCTCGGAGAGCCAGCCGCGCGGCGTCATCCCGGCGATCATGCCGAGCGGCGTGCCGATGACGGCGGCGATGCCGACGGCCACGATGCCCACGTAGAGCGTGGTCCGGGCGCCGACCATGATCTGGCTGAAGGTGTCGCGGCCGAACTTGTCGGCCCCCAGCAGGTAGCCGCCGCCCGGCTGCCGCAGCTTGCGCGCCGCGTCCACGAGCGTCGGGTCGTGCGGCGTCCAGAAGAACGACACCGCCGCCGCCAGCACCACGAGCCCGACGAGCACGCCGCCGACCAGCAGCCCGGCGTTCATCCGGCCCCTCATCGCAGCCTCGGATCGAGTACGCGGTAGGCCAGGTCCACCACGAAGTTGATCAGCAGGACGGCCGCCACCAGCACCATCACCACACCTTGGACGAGCAGCAGGTCACGCCCGGCGACGCCGTTGAGCAGCAGGTCGCCGAGCCCGGGGATGACGAAGACCCGCTCGACCACGACCGCGCCGATCAGCAGCGTGGCCAGTTGCAGGCCGAGCACGGTGACGACGGGGATCGAGGCGTTGCGCAGGCCGTGCCGCCACAGGGCTCCGGTGCTGCCCCGGCCCTTGGCGCGGGCCGTGCGCAGGTAGTCCTCGCGCATCACGTCGAGCACGGCGCTGCGCACGTACCGGGTCAGGACCGCGCCCTGCACGAGACCGAGCGACAACCACGGCAACAACAGGCTGAGCAGCCACTGCGCAGGGTTCTCGGCGATCGGCACGTAGCCGCCGGACGGCAGCGCCTGGGCCTGCACCGCGAACACGAACACCAGCAGGATGCCCGCCAGGAACGCCGGGATCGCGATGCCGACCTGGCTGAGCGCGCTGATGGCCGCCCCGAGCGGGTTGTGGTGGTGCACGGCCGCGAACGTGCCGAGCGGCACCGCGATGACCAGCGCCACCAGCATCCCGCCGAGCACCAGCACGGCCGTGACGCCGAGCCGGTCGCTGATCTGCGGGCCGATGGGCGAGCTGGTCACGTACGAGGTGCCGAAGTCGCCGTGCAGGAGCCCGCCGAACCAGTCGAAAAACTGCACGACGGGCGGCCGGTCGGTGCCGAACTGCTTGCGCAGCGCCGCCACCGCGTCGGGCGTGGCGTTCACGCCGAGCGCGACCTCCGCCGGGTCGCCGGGCAGCATCGCCATGAACGCGAACACCACCACGCCCGCCACGGCGGTGCTCGCGACGAGCACCGCCAGGCGTTTGACCAGGTAAAGCGTCACTGCTGCTTGGAGAGCGCGGTGAAGTCGAAGGACTCCGCGATGGCGTTCTTCGGCAGCCCGGTGACGCCCTTCTTCGCCACGATCAGGTTGGGGAAGAGGAAGAGCCAGTCGGCGGCCGCGTCGTCGGACAGCAGCTTGGCGGCCTTCTTCAGGTCGTCGGTCTGCTGCTGCTCGGTACCCTCGTCGGCGGAGGCGAGGAGCTTGCCGAACTCGGGGTTGTCGTAGCGGAAGTAGTACGACTTGTCGGCGAATATGCCCATGTCGCGGGGCTCGACGTGGTTGATGATGGACAGGTCGTAGTCGCCCTGCTTGAACACCACGTCCAGCCAGCGGGCCGGGAACTCCAGGGGCTCGATGTCGGCGGTGATGCCGACCTGCGCGAGCTGCGACTTGACGACCTGCGCGCCGGCCACCGCGTACGGCAGGTTGGGGATGCGCATCTTGACGTTGAGCGTCTTGCCGCCGAGCAGTTCCTTGGCCTTGGCCGGGTCGTACGGGTAGTCGCCGGTGCGGTCCTCGTACCAGGGGTCGGTGGGCGGCACCATCGAGCCGATCAGCTGGCCGCGCCCGGCCCAGGCGGTCTCCAGCAGCGCCTTGTGGTCGATCGCGTAGCGGACGGCCTGCCTGGCCTTCTTGTCGTTGAACGGCGGGCGGCTGTTGTTCATCGACAGCACGACCTCGCCGTTGGTGGTGCCCTCGACCGTCTGGAAGCGGTTGGGGTCGGCGAACTGCTGCAGCGACTCGGGCGCCTGCACGGCGGAGATGACGTCGATGCCGCCGGTCAGCAGCGCGTTGTTCATCGCCGTGGCGTCCTTGAAGTACTTCAGCGTGATCGACGACAGCGGCGGCTTGGTGCCCCAGTAGGAGGCGTTCGCGTTGAGCTGGATGGAGTCGCCGCGCCGCCACGAGCCGAGCGTGTACGGGCCGGTGCCGACGGGCTTGTTGGCCAGGTCGGCGATCCCGGTGCGGCTGAACATGGCGCCGAGCCTGGTGGCCATCGAGTAGAGGAAGCCGTTGCTCGGCTTCTTGAGCGTGACGACGGCGGTGGAGTCGTCCTTCTTCTCCACCTTGTCGACGACGTCGAGCTGCGCCTTGATCTTGAGCTTCCAGTCCGTCTTGACCCGGTCGAGCGAGAACGCCACGTCGTCGGCCGTGAACGGCGCTCCGCTGCTGAACTTGACGTCCTTGCGCAGGCTGAACGTGTAGGTCTTGCGGTCGGGCGAGACGTCCCACTTCTCGGCGAGCAGTGGCACGATCTTGCCGTCCTGGTCGAGCTTGACCAGGCCCTCGTAGACGTTGACGAGCAGCGCCTGCGGAATGGCGGCGCCCTCCGTCGAGGTGAAGTCGAGGTTCGCGGGCTCGGCCACGAATCCGACGGAAAGGGTCTGGGTCTTGGGGGTGCCCGCACTGCCGCCGCCGCTGGAGGTGCCGCCGCAGGCGGCCGTGCCCAGCAGGAGACCGCCGGCGGCGATCCAGATGCCGATTCGCCTCATGTGTTACTGCCTCCTGGCTAGTGCACTGGTCGGACCAGTAGGCTACGCACATTGCCAGTCGGCGGCGGCTCGGGTCAAGGGGGCTTTCATGGGTGGTCCGAGGTTCGAGCCGGTGCGTACCGTACGTGCCTATGAGCGGGTGGTGGAGCAGGTCGAGGAGGCCATCGAGAGCGGCTCCCTCTCGCCGGGCGAGCGGCTGCCGAGCGAGCGGGAGCTCATGGTGCAGTTCTCGGTCAGCCGGTCCACCGTGCGCGAGGCGCTGCGGGTGCTGCAGGCGCGCGGCCTGGTGCGGTCACGGCCCGGCGACCCCAACGGGGCGGAGGTGCTGCCGTTCTCGCCCGCCACGCTGCACAAGTCGATGACCACGCTGGCCAGGGTGGAGGAGCTGTCGCTGGCCGAGCTGGTGCAGTTCAGGATGGTGCTCGACTCGTCGGCGATCCTGCTGGCGGCCCGGCTGCGCACCGACGCGCAGTTCGCCGAGATGGAGTCGGCCGTCGCGCACATGCGGACCGCCGTGGAGACGGGGCAGGACACGTTCGGCGAGGCCGACGTGGCCTTCCATGACGTGGTGGCGCGGGCGAGCGGCAACAAGCTCATCCAGATCTGCACGGACGTGGTCCGTTCGATCGTGCTCAAGCTGATCTCGGAGAAGATCGCCGACGCGCCCGACCGGGAGGCGCTGATGCGGCAGAGCATCCGGCACCACGAGGAGGTGCTGGCCGCCATGCGCGCCGGCGACGGCCCGCTGGCCGCCCGGCTGTCGAAAAAGGCGATGTACGACTATTACGCCGGCTACATCCCCGCCCCCGAACGCCCCGCTCTCAGCGCCCTCCTCGACTGATCCCCCGCCGCCGCCCGCACACCACCCCGTCGTCTGGCTGAACGATCTCGCGATCGCCACTGAACGGCCCTGACATCCCGGTCGAGCCTCCCCGGCGCTCGCTGTCGTGTCGGCCGCCGCGGCCACGAAGGCATCCAAGGCCGCCCTGGCCTCCTCACCGTTGGTCTTCAAGTCATCCGCGTCATGGGACTTCGGCATCTCACCCACCAGGCGTACCGCTTCCTTGGCCAACGAAACGAGACGGGCATCGTAGGCGAGGAGCCCTGGCAAGATCGTTCTCATCGATGACGGCCATCCGCCGGTTCCTCACCCCCGTCGTCCCCATGTAGCCGCGTGACCCACGTTGTCCGGCGCCGGCGGCCGTCCGTCGTGGCGGCTGCCACCACACGTGGTCGCGGTACGCCTGCCCGGGCACCCCATGACATGTCAATAGGTGCATGTTTTCGCACCCGCCAATGTATTTCGATCAGCGCCGATCGAGCGTGTATCGGTTTGTGAGAGTTCGGCGATCCGGGCGAGCGACGGTACGTGCATCGAATCCATCAGGACGGGACGGACCATGACAACCAAC
Organism: Nonomuraea sp. NPDC003201; assembly: GCF_053590415.1. NCBI lineage: Bacteria > Bacillati > Actinomycetota > Actinomycetes > Streptosporangiales > Streptosporangiaceae > Nonomuraea > Nonomuraea sp. NPDC003201. The sequence continues at coordinate 14,641 of NZ_JBSFTC010000206.1, read as the reverse complement.
GATGGCCGGCAGAGCACACAGGCGCAGGACATTCACCAGGACGTGCCGATCCGGCGGCGGTGGCACCTGGAGAAGGTCGGCCAGCCGCAGTCCGGGGCGATCGCCGAAGCGCTCGGCGCGATCAGAATGCTCAATTCCACGTTCGCCCCCATCCCCTCGCCGGTCGCCTTCGTCAAGGGCACCGACGGCCACCTGTGGATGGTCACCCCGCACGGTCCCGGCGTGTGGGAGTGGACCCACGTGAAAGGCGCGGCCGACCAACCGGTGGGCGTCGTCGCCGTCGACGACGACAGCCGGGGCACCCGCCCCTATGTCTTCGTCCTGCTTGACAGGCAACTGCAGCTGTACTGGTGGGATGGCATCAGGTGGGTCCCCACGGCTCTGGGCACGCCACCTGGCACGACCCTCACAGAAGGCATCGGCGCGGTCTCCCTCGCACTGGTCCCCGGCGCCAGCGCCCAGCCGTTCGTGGTCGTACGCGGCCAGGACACCAATCTGTGGGCCGGCTGGTGGAACGCCACTCAGCGCCACTGGCAGTGGGCCAACCTGCGCCACCCCGAGGGCGTCGGCCTCAGCGGGAAGATCGGCGTGGTGGCCGTCACCGACCGAGCGACCGGCCACGGGCTCCTGCACGTCTACATGAACGGCGGCGACGGAAACCTGTGGCTGTGTGTCTCCGACACGGGCGAGACCCAATGGATCAACCTCGAAAAGCCGCCGATTCCGAGCAGCGGCACCGCCGGCGTGACGGCCGTCCAGAACGCCGATGACAAGGCTCCACAGGTCTGCGCCTTCATCACCGCCCACGGGCAGCCGCTGTACGCCCACGTCACCGACGCCGTCGGCCCACACTGGCTCGATGCCGGCGCCCCGCCCGAGGAGCAGGTGAACTTCGGCCTGGGGACCGCCCTCGTTCAGCCGCGCGCCGACGGGGACTTCTTCCCGGCCGCCCTGGTGGGCGACACCACCGCCGCCGTGTGGGCTGATCAGGCGAACACGGAAGGCCGCTGGTCCTGGTCCAGAGTCGGCGACCTCGTCCGCGACGTCTTCGACCCGCAGCTCGGCGAGGGCGTCATCATCGAGGACTCCCCCGAGATCACCTACACGCACGTCTTCCTGCTCAGCCGCGGCGGCGTCCTGTACGACGCCTGCTACGGCTAGAGACGCCATGACCATCGCCACCGGCGGCGCCGCCACGCCGGCGGCCCGCCCAGACCACCCCGCCGCAGAGGGCCGTCGCTCCTTCTGCCAAGGATTGGCTTCGACCGGCCGACCGATACCGTCACCGTGCCACAGCCCACCTCCGGCTGGTCCGGACACGACTTTCCGTCCGCAGCGGACTGTTCGGGTCCGGACCGGCCCAAGGCCCTCCCGCACGGTCGGTCGTCCTCGATCGACAGCACTCATGACACGCTGCCGGGTTTCGCCGCACGCCCGGTAACTCACCCGTACACCACGTCGACCTGACCGGCATCTTCAGGGGCATCGGCCCGCAGGTCCAAGAAGGCATCCGCGCCGAGGTCGAGTGCTGTGTCCCTGTCGCCGGCCCTGCCGGTGCCGATCACTCGGGCTCCCGCCTCGCACGCGAGCTGCACCGCGATAGGTGATCTCATCGAGCCCATCCAGCAGGACCAGCCGGCGTGCCCCGGCATGAGGCGGAGGTCGAAGACCTCCCAGGGACCGCAACCCCGGACGACCGGTTTCCCCGCACTACATGTCATTGACGTCACATCCCTCCTGTGTAGAAGATTTCCCTACGTACACGCGCCTGCGGATGGGGACGCCCATGTCGTCCGAGTCGTTCAACGCCAGCGTCTTTCTCGTGGACCGCCAGGTCGAAGCGGGCCACGGCGATCGCATCGCCGTCACGGGCCCCGCGGGCACGCTGACCTACGCGCAGCTGGCCGGCCACGTGGCCAGGTTCGCGGCCGGCTTACGCACGATGGGCGTCCGCCCCGAGGAGCGGGTCCTGCTCGTCATGTCCGACCGCCCGGAGACCGCGATCACCGTCCTGGCCGTCATGCGCATGGGCGCGGTCGCCGTACCGGTCTCCACCATGTACAACCCCACCGAGCTCGCCACCCTGGTCCGGGACTCGCGGGCGAGGGTCGTCGTGGCCACTCCCGAGTTCGCGCCGACCGTGCGCGAGGCCGTGCGGAGCACGCCCGACGTGGCGGTGCTCGTCCTCATCGACCCGCCGCCGGCGGAGGAGGAAACGCCGGTGTGCCTGTGGTCCGACATCCTGGAGTCGGGCAGGGCGGCGGGCCTCCCGTACGGCACCTGGCGCGACTCCCCCGCCCTCTGGCTCTACACCTCCGGCACCACCGGCGCCCCCAAGGCGGCCATGCACCGGCACGGCGCCATCCAGGAGGTCTACGAGGGGTACGGGCGGCAGGTCCTCGGCATCCGCCCCGACGACCGGTGCTTCTCGGTCGCGCGGCTGTTCTTCGCGTACGGCATCGGCAACTCCATGTTCTTCCCTCTGGCCGCGGGCGCCACGGCGGTCCTCGACCCGGCGCGGCCCACCCCCGCGGGCGTGGTCGCCAGGGTGATCGAGGAGCGGCCGACGCTGTTCTTCGCGGGCCCGACGTTCTTCGCGGCGCTGCTCGCCGCCGACATCCCCGCCGGCGCCTTCCAGTCCGTACGGCTGGCCGTCTCCGCAGGCGAGGCACTGCCCGCCGAGATCCACCGCCGCTTCACCGAGCGCTTCGAGGTGGACATCATCGACGGCCTCGGCTCGACGGAGGCGCTGCACATCTTCATCTCCAACCACCCGGGCCGGGTACGCCCCGGCAGCTCGGGCACGGTCGTGCCCGGCTACGAGGCCAAGCTGCTCGACGACTCCGGCGCGCCCGTCAAGGACGGGGAGCCGGGCCACCTGTACGTCCGGGGCGAGTCGGTGGCCACCGGCTACTGGTGCCGCACGGCGACCACCCGGCAGGTGTTCCAGGGCGAGTGGCTGCGTACCGGCGACACCTACATCAGAGACGAGGACGGCTTCTACCAGTGCCTCGGCCGCTCCAACGACATGATCAAGGCCGGCGGCATCTGGGTGTCGCCGATGGAGGTCGAGGCCCGGCTGCTCCAGCACGAGTCGGTGGGCGAGTGCGCCGTCGTGGCGTACATCGACGAGGACGGGCTGGAGAAGCCGGTGGCCTGCGTGGTGTCCGCCCCGGGCCGCGCGGTGGACGCCGGCGAGCTGATCGGCTTCTGCCGGGAGGGCCTGGCCTCCTTCAAGCGGCCGCGCGAGGTCCTGGTGCTGGACGAGCTGCCGAAGACGGCGACCGGCAAGATCCAGCGCGTGGTGATCCGCCAGATCGCCGCCGACCTCCTGGGCAAGACCGGCGGCTAGGAGGCCGGCGGCGCCGGTTTCGTCCCGTAGACGGTGATGGCGAACGGCCGCGACGTGGCCGTGTAGACCTGCTCGGTCAGCCGTGACAGCGCCGCGTGCGAGTCCAGGTAGTGGTGCAGCCGGCCGGCCTCGGGCCACGGGTGGACCGCCACGAGCACCCCGTCGGGCACCAGCAGCTCGCTGAGCTGCGCCGAAGCCCGCCGCAGCCGCTCGTGGCGGCCCAGGTAGTAGAGGGTCTCGGAGCAGAACACCAGGTCGAAGCGCTGGTCGGGGCGGTGGGTGAGGATGTCCGCCCGGATGAAGCGCACCCGCCCGTCCTGCGGCACCCGCTCGCGCGCCCGTGCCAGGGCCCGCTCCGACACGTCCACCCCGATGATCTCCGCGTCCGGGTACGTCACCGCGAGAGCGTGCGTGAACACGCCCTCGCTGCACCCGACGTCGATGATCCGCCGGTACGGCCGGGCGGGCAGGTGCTGGAGCGTGGTCCGGTACTTGTCCTGCTCGTAACTGTCCGTGGCGAGGCTCCACGGGTCAGGGGTCCGGTGCAACCAGTCGAAGACGTAGCGCAGGAGCACCGCCTGCCCCGCCGGAGACAGCAGGGACAGGGTACGGAAGAACGTACGGTGCATGATCTCCGGCAAACTCGGCATGCGGTCTCTCTCGGTCGAGGCGGAGGAGCGCCCCAGGGTCTGAGGAGGAGTTCGTCACCGAGAGTGAATGCCCGCTAATCGCCGAGCTGACGCAAGCGCGCGATCAGAACGCGTCGCGCAGCTCCCGCTTGAGCACCTTGCCGGAGGCGTTCTTGGGCAGGGCGTCCACGAACACCACCCGCTTGGGCGTCTTGAACGCCGCCAGCCGCTCCCGCAGGAACGCGATCAGCTCCTGCTCCGTCGCCCCGCCCCCTTCGCGCAGCACCACCGCGGCCGTGACCGCCTCGATCCACGTGTCGTCCGGCACCCCGAACACGGCCGCCTCCGCCACCTCCGGGTGCTGGTAGATGGCCTCCTCCACCTCGCGGCTCGCGACGTTCTCGCCGCCCGACTTGATCATGTCCTTCTTCCTGTCCACCACGGACAGGTAGCCGTCGGCGTCCATGGCGCCCAGGTCGCCGCTGTGGAACCAGCCGCCCCTGAACGCCTCGGCGGTCTTGTCCGGGTCGTTCCAGTAGCCGAGCATGGCGTGCGGGCTGCGGTGGACGATCTCGCCGACCACGCCGGGCGGCACGGGCCTGTCCTGGTCGTCGACGACCCTGGTCTCGACGTTGAGGGCGGCCCTGCCGGCCGAGCCGAGGCGGGTGAGCTGCTCCTCCGGGCCCAGGATGGTGGCGACCGGGGCCATCTCCGTCTGTCCGTAGAAGTTGAACAGGCGGACGTCCGGCAGGCGGGCGGCGATCTCCTTCAGCACCTCGACGGGCATGATCGAGGCGCCGTAGTAGCCCTTGCGCAGGGACGACAGGTCGCGGCGGTCGAAGTCGGGGTGGCGCAGCAGGCCGATCCAGACGGTGGGCGGGCAGAAGAGCTTGGTGGCGCGCTCGCCCTCGATGGTGGCCAGGATCGACGCCGGGGTGGCGCCGGGCAGGATGATGTTGGTGGCGCCGAGGTAGACGCCGGGCGTCAGGAAGCAGTGCAGCTGGGCGCAGTGGTAGAGCGGGAGGGCGTGGATCTCGACGTCGTGGTGGCTCATCTCGCCGTCCACGACGCAGGTGACGTACTGGGCGATCAGGCTGCGGCTGGACAGCGTGGCGCCCTTGGGCCGCGACTCGGTGCCGCTGGTGTACATGAGCTGGATCGGGTCGTCGTCGGCGATCTCCACCTGCGGCTCCGACGCGTCGTCGAAGGCCGCCCACTCCTTGAACGACTCCCAGCCGTCGGCCGCACCGATCACGCCGCGCACCCGTACCTGCGGCCCGGCCGCCGCCGCGGCCACCGGCAGCAGCGCCTCCTCCACGAGGATCCCGGTCGCGCCGGAATGCTCCAGGATGTACGCGACCTCCGCCGTGCCCAGCATGAAGTTGATCGGCACGGAGATCGCGCCCAGCCGCGCCAGCGCGAAGTACGCCACCACGAACGCGTGGTTGTTGTGGCTGAAGACGGCGAACCGGTCGCCCTTGCCGACGCCGCGCGCGGCCAGGGCGTTGGCCGTGCGGTTCACCGCCAGGTCGAGGTCGGCGTAGCTCTGCCGCAGGTCGCCGTAGACGACGGCGGTCTTGGCCGGGTGGCGGGCGGCGGAGCGACGGAGGAGATCACCAATGGCGTGCCGGCGAGTCGTCATGCGGACTTCCCTTGCGATCGCAGAACGATGATCGGCGATCGTACCTGACAAAGGGGTCAGTCCAGTGGATCCCACGCAATACGGTCGTAATGCTCGAGAACGCTCGCCATCAGCGTGTCGTCCTGGGGCAGCGGGATGCCGTCCACCGCGCCGACCGGCCAGACGCCCCAGGAGTTGCAGAGGAAGACCTGGTCGAGGCCCTGCAGGTCGGCGACCTTCAACGGCCGCCGCTCCTGCGGGACGTCCATCCGCTCCAGCAGCTGCATCGTGATCCCGCGCAGCATCGGCGCCTCCGGCCAGACCAGGCGCCCGCCGGCGAAGCCGCCCACGTTGGTGATCGAGCCCTCGCTGATCAGGCCGTCCTCGGCGGTGAGCAGCGCCTCGTCGAAGCCCTCGCGCTCGGCCTGCCGCCCGATGTGGGCCTGCATCATGCCGGAGGCCTGCTTGATGTGCGGCAGGTAGCGCTGGCCGACGACCGACTTGACGCTCACCGGGCCGGTGGGCGGCTCGTGGGGCGGAGCGGCGACGGCGATGACGCGCGGGCCGTCGGCGAACTCCACCACGGACACCCGTACGCTCGCGTCCCGCACGTCGTCGCCGAGCACCGCCGCGACGGAGCCGAGCACGGCGGCGCGGTCGACCGGGACCCCGAACAGCTCGGCGTTGGCCGTCTCCAGCCGGGCGATGTGCAGGTCGAGCCCCCGCACCCGGCGATCCCTGACCTGCATGGCGGTGAAGTGGCCGTAGCGCGCCTGCCACATGAGGCGCGCGTCGGCGTCCACCAGCCTGCCCTCGAAGGCTGCCCGTTCCGTCACGCGATCTACTTTACGTACACGCCCACCGACCATCGCACCGGGCGGTTCGTGTACTCGCCCCAGAAGCCGATCTTTCCGGTGATCGTCACCTTCTTGCCTTTGGGGACGAAAAATTCCTGCATGGCCATGGGGTACGGGCCTGATTTCCAGACGGCGCAGCTCGTGGCCATGGATTCCTCGGCGCCGACCCGGTATTTGAACCACATCCGCGTGGCCAGCTCACCCGTGCAGAGCTGGTCGACGCTGATCCTGCCGCCCGGGCTCGTGACCACGAGGGTGAAGGACCGATTCCGATCCCACATACCCGTCGCCGAACGGGCCAGCTTCCACCCTGCCAGCCGGTCAGGGAAGTCCCTGACCGGCTCGGGCTCGACCGGCCGGGCGGGCGGCGTCCACTCGTAGACGGCCACGTGCCAGGTGGCCTCCTTCGGCTTGGGAGTCACGCACGGCCCGTCCTTCTGCCGCTGGACACAGCCCCGGGCGACGACGGTCGTGTCGAACGTGACCGTGGCCTCCGTCGCGCCGCGCCGGACCAGTGACATCGGGCGCAACCGCATCGCCTTCGCGCACGACATGGCCTGGGAGCCGGTGTCGGCCCTGCCGTTCACCAAGACGATGGGCGAATCGGCGCCGGTGTCGCCGTAGCAGGTCATGGCCACGTCCAGCGGCTTGCCGGAGACCGGCACCGTGAGCGAGACCTTCTTCGCGCCCTCCTTCTTGATCGTGCCGACGGCCAGGCGGCGGTACGCGGTGCCGTCGCCGGCGGTGAACTCCTCGGGCAGTCCGGCGGGCTTGTCCTGTTCGGTCCCTGCCGTGGCGGTCGTGCCGGGCCCCGGTGCCGTCACCGTACCGGGGAACAAGGAGACGCCCACTACGGCGCTCGCCGCCACCGCCACCGCGCCCGCCGTCGCCCGCCTGCGCAGGCGGGTCCCGCGGATGCGGGAGCGGACCTGTTCGTGCCGGTTCGGGTTGCCCGGCGAGGGGGCCTCGGCCCGCTCGCGCAGGACGTCACGCAGGTCTTGCACGGTCATCGGTGCAGCTCCTTCACGATCGACTCGTCCACTCGCAGCTTGGCCAGCGCCTTGGCGGTCTGGCTCTTGACCGTGCCCTCCTGGCAGCCCATGATCGCGGCCACCTCGGCCACCGGCAGGTCCTCGTAGAAGCGCAGCACGATCACCGCGCGCTGCCTGGCGGGCAGCCGTCCGACCGCCTGCCACAGCTCGTCGCCCCTGCCCGCGTCGTCGTACGCGGGCGCCTCCGGCAGGTCCCCGCTGGGCAGCTCCCTGCGCCACCTGCGGCGCCACCAGGAGGTGTACGTGGTCACCAGGACGCGGCGCACGTACGCCTCCGGCTCGTCGATGCCCGGCCAGGCGAACCACGCCTTGGCCAGCGCCTCCTGCAGCAGGTCCTCCGCGGTGGCCCAGTCGTGGGTCAGCAGGTACGCCGTGCGTAACAGCCGATCCGACCTCGCCACCACGAAGTCCTGAAATATCGCCCTATCCGCCAACTTGATTCGCCTCTCGTGGGAGCCTGTCGCCGGTAGTGACGCATCGACAACAACCCCAGGTTGCCCACCCCCGGCAACGGCCTGGGAGCGCACACCCGATCCCACCGCCCGGCCTCGGCCACCGTCCGAAAAGCCCCGGCGCCTCGGCACTCCGCCACCGGCCCGACCACGCCACAGCCGCCGCCCGACGGCCCACTTCGCCACGGCCCACCTCGCCACGGCCGGCACGCCGCCGGGACGCCGGTCGGCGGCCCCTGGCCCCGTCGCACTCAGTGGAAGGGGTGGGGTCCGGGGTGGTGGGTCAGGAGCCGGCGCGGGTGACCGTGAACGGGGCCAGTTCGCCGAGCCCGCGGACCGACAGCCGGTTGACGGGCCGCAGCCGGAACGCCCGGTCCCCCTCCAGCTCCTCGGCGAACTGCGGATCCGCCAGGATCGTCCCCGGCAGCGACAGCGCCGTGAGCCGGCTGGCGAGGTTGACCGTGGTGCCGAAGACGTCCCCCATGCGCCAGATCACCGGCCCCGCCGCCAGCCCCACCCGCAGCTCCGGCATGTCCTTGATCTTCGCGTGCGTCTCCACCAGCCGCAGCGCGATCTCGGCCACGACGTGCGACTGGTCGGCCACGAACAGCACCGAGTCGCCCAGCGTCTTGACCACCCGCCCGCCGGTGGAGGTCACGATGTCGGCCGAGCGCCCCTCGAACCTGTCGATCAGCCTGGACAGCTCGCTCCCCGTGATCTGCCTGCTCAGCCGGGTGAACGCGACCAGGTCGGCGAAGCCGACGGCCAGGCGTACGGCACTCATGTCCTGCTCGGCGATGCGCCCCGCGGCGGCGGCGAGCTGGCGCTGCCAGCCGTAGACCAGCAGGCGCGCCAGGTCGGGCACCACCCGCTCGGCCCGCCGGCGCCAGGCCCGCGGGCGTTCGGCCAGCGGCACCCCGGCCTGGTCGAGCGCCTCGACGCCCAGCTCGGCCTGCGACTCCGCCAGCCGGGTCGTCGCGCTGCCGATCGAACGCGCGACCAGCAGCATGTGCTCCTCGTCGTAGACGCCCGAGCTGACCAGCTCGAGCATCGTCCTGAGCGCCTCCACGTCGGAGTCGGTGAACTCGACCGCGTCGTCGGCCACGTTCGCGAACCCCAGAGCACGCCAGTAACGCCGCGCGCGATAGACCGGCACCCCTGCCATGTAGGCCACCTGGTGGCTGGTATAGCGCCGCGGCTCGCGCAGAAAGGCCTCCGTCAGCCCGTCCTCCCCATCCACGCCCGCCACGCAGGCAAGATAACACCCTGTGGGCCAGGTCACGCCTCCACTCCCCGCAAGATCCGCTCCCGAGGGGCCCGTCACAGGTGGACGTACTCGTAGTCGAACGGACGGCCGTTGATGCCGTTGCGGGGCGGCGCCACCCAGGCCGCGATCTTCCCCGGCTCGTAGACGGGGCGCATCAGTGCCTTGACGCGCGTCTTGTCCTCGGCCGTCGGCAGCCACCGGTCGCGGGACGCCTCCCAGGCCGGCTCATCCAGAAGGCGCCCGTGCGGTGAGACGTGGTGCCCGCCGAACATGCCCACCCGCCGGTTGAACCCCAGGTGCGGCAGGTAGAGAACGGCGTCGAGACCGCGGTCGGTGAGGATCCGGTTCCACCGGTTGACGCCGGTGGCGCAGTCGGCGACGTACTCGCCGCGCAGGTCGGCGTTGAGCGCGGTGAGCGCGGGCAGCTCGACGTCGGCCAGCCGCCCCGCCTCGACCCGCTGCACGACGGCGACCGCCTCGGTGAGCAGGTGGTCGTCCTTGCGCCGCTCCTCCTGCCATCGCCCCTTGAGCCCGGCGGTGAAGTAGTTGGCCACGTTCGTGGAGGTCTCGCCGCCGAAGAGGTCGAGGCTGACGCTGTAGTGGAAGTTGATGTACTTCTGGAGGACGTCGAGCGGGATGCCGCCGTGCTCCCAGATGTCGTCGGTGTCGTGTTCGCGCATCAGCTGCGCCGTACGCTCCACCACCCGGTCCACGCCCGTGGTCCCCACGAACATGTGGTGGGCCTCCTCCTTGAGCATGAACTCGCAGGTACGGCTCAGCGGGTCGAACGCCGACTCCTTCAGCGTGCCGAGCTGGTATTTCCCGTCCCGGTCGGTGAAGTACGTGAACATGTAGAACGACAGCCAGTCCGGCGTCTCCTCGTTGAAGGCGCCCAGGATGCGCGGAGAGTCCTCGCTGCCCGAGTTGCGCAACAGGAGCGCTTCGGCCTCCTCCCGCCCGGACCGGCCGAAGTAGGCGTGCAGCAGGTAGACCATGGCCCACAGGTGCCGCCCCTCCTCCACGTTCACCTGGAAGAGGTTGCGCAGGTCGTAGAGGGAGGGGGCGGTGAGGCCGAGCCGCCGCTGCTGCTCGACGCTGGCCGGCTCGGTGTCGCCCTGGATGACGATGAGCCGCTGCAGGTCCGCCCGGTGCTCGCCGGGCACCTGCTGCCAGACGGGCCGCCCCTTGTTCTGCCCGAACGCGATGCGCCGGTCGGTGTCGCGTTCGGCGAGGAAGATGCCCCAGCGGTAGTCCGGGAGCGCCACGTGATCGAAATGCGCCCACCCCTCGCGGCCGACCGCGACGGCCGTGCGGAGATAGACGTCCTGGGTGGGCAGCGCGGGGCCCATCTCCGACCACCACTGCAGGAAGCGCGGCTGCCACGACTCCAGCGCCCGCCGCAGCCGGCGGTCCTCCGCGAGGTCGACGTTGTTGGGTATGCGCTCGGAGTAGTCGATGGACATCCCGGACCTCCGCCTCCCGCTCGACACCTCCGAGTTCAACAGCGGGCCCTTATCTGCGTCAAGGCCGTGTAGTGCTTTCCGAGTCGAGTCGCAGGATTCGCAGGCCGCAGCGGCCAGCAATCTGCCTTCTGTTACGTACGGCGCATCATCGAGTCGTAGACCATTCGTGCAGGGCGTAGGGCACGCTGTTCACGACGTTGGCGATGGCCGCCGCCGGGTAGCCGACCATGTCGTGGGGCAGGCCGTCCAAGGGCCACCAGGCGATCTCGGAGCATTTGTCCGGTTCCGCGTTGTACGGCTCGCCGGTCCACGTGTCGGCCGCGAAGAAGAGGCCGACGCGTTCCGGGGCCCGGTGCATGACGTGGACGAACCTGAGGTCGTCCGGATCGATCGTCACGCCGACCTCCTCGCCCGCCTCCCTGACGGCCGCCTCGGTCGCCGACTCGCCCGCCTCGAGGTGACCTGAGGGCAGGTGCCACAGCCCGTCGCCGTACCCGGTGCCGGCCCGCCTGCCGAGCAGCACCGTGGAGTCGCGGAGGAGGAGGACGTGCACGTCGACGATCGCCCGGAAGCGTTCCCTCGGCAGCCCTCGATCGGGGGTGAGGGGTGCGCGGCGGTCGAGGGCCTGGGCCCATTTGACGGCGACGGCGGCCACCTGGACCAGCTCGGCGCGCAACCGCTCCGGGTCCGACTCCGCGAACGCCTCCAGCACCTCCTCCGCCAGGACGTGCCGCCACGTCAGCGTCCCGGCCTCGGCCGCCGCCTCCGTCTCGGACCTGGCCCGGCCGGACTCGGCCGCCGTCCCCTCGTGCCCGGTGCCGTCGGGCAAAAGCTGCATGCCCCACCGCACGTCCTGGGCCACCCGCTCGGCGGTCACGTCCGCGAGCACCCTCGCCAACGAACCCGGCACGCCGGCATCGCCATCGTGATTCATGGCCACCAGTCTGACGGGGTTCAGGGGGTGGCGGGGCGGAAGCCCGGGCCCAGAGCGGTGGTGCCGGCGCGGGCGTGGTCCCGGAAGGCCCGTACGGCCGGCGGAAGGCGCGCGTCCTGGAGCCAGCTCACCCCGATGGTCCGGTACAGCGGCGGGGACAGCGGGATCTCCACCACGCCGGCCGCGGTCGCGTCCGCCGCGGGGTGGGTGGAGCGGGGCAGGACGGCGACGCCGAGCCCGGCCGCCACCAGCCCGCGTACGGTCTCCGTCTCCTGGCCCTCGAACGCGATCCTCGGCTCGAACCCCGCCGCCGCGCACAGGTCGTCGGTGATCTGGCGCAGGCCGTACCCCGGCTCCAGCGTCACCAGCTCCTCCCCCGTCAGCTCCGCCGCCCGCACCCGCGCCCGCGCCGCGAGCCGGTGGGACGGGGGCACGGACAGCACCAGCTCCTGGTCGGCGAGGCGAGCACCGGCGAGGTCGGGGGCGTCCACGGGCATCGGGGCGACGAACACCAGGTCGATGCGGCCCTCGCGGAGCTCCTCGATCATGTCGTGGCGCGAGCCCTGCACCAGGCTGAAGCGGATGCCGGGGTGGTGCTCGCGGAAGCCGCCGATGAGGGACGGCACGAGGGTGCGGCCCAGGAGGTGGAGGAAGCCCAGGACGACGCGGCCCGAGGCCGGGTCGATCTCCTCGCGGACCTCGCGGGCGGCGGCGGCCATCGTGGTGAGGGCGCGGGCGGAGGCGCCGGCCAGGGTGCGGCCCGCCCGGGTGAGGCGGATGCCGCGGCCGGAGGGTACGACGAGCGGGGCGCCGACCAGGTCCGCGAGTGCGGCGAGGCGGCGGCTGGCCGTGGGCTGCGGGATGCCGAGCAGCTCGGCGGCGCGCGTCACGTGACCCGTCTCACCCACGGCGGCCAGCAGGGCCAGCGCGGGCGCCAGCCGAGCCGCCAGCCGCTCGTCAGCCGATTCATCCATCATGGTATGAATTATCGCCCATTCCTGCATTAGACGTATTTATTAGCCTTGCTTAGCGTTGCAGGCGTGGTGGTTCTCGAGGCTCCTCCGGTTCGTGACACGCGGCGGGTCAGTGCGGCTGTGGCCGCCGCCGGGGTGTCGTCGTTCGCCCTCCTGTACGCGCCGCAGCCCGTGCTGCCACAGCTCGCCGCCGGGTTCCGGCTGGATCCGGGCAGCGCCTCGCTGACCATCGGCGTGGCCACCGGGGCGCTGGCCGTGGCCGTGCTGCCGGTGGCGTGGCTCGCCGGGCGGGTGGGGCGGCGCAGGGTGATCGTCTGGTCGGTGCTGGCCTCGGTGATCATCGGGCTCCTGCTGCCGCTGGCCCCGTCCTTCCCCGTGCTGCTGGTGATGCGGGCGGTGCAGGGGGTGGCGGTCGCGGGGTTCGCCGGGGTCGCGGCGGCGTACCTGGCCGACGCGGTCGGTACGGCACGGCTGCCCGCCGCGGTGGGGGCGATGATCGCGGGGAACTCGGTCGGCGGGATGCTGGGCCGGCTCGGCGCCGGGTTCGCCGCCGGGCCGATGGGGTGGCACGGCGCGCTGCTGGCGGTGGCGGTGCTGTCCCTGCTGTGCGCGCTCTTCGCGGCCCTCACGCTCCCGCGCGACCACGCCCCGGAGCCCGGATCGCAGACCTCTGGGCGCGGGTCGCCGGATGCCGGGCCCGTCCGGAGGGCTCGGATCGGGGCCGGGCTGATTGGGCCGTTCGCCGTGGGGACGCTGGCCACGGGGGCATTCGTCGCGCTCTACAACGCCGCCGGGTTCCGCCTGGCCGCCCCTCCCCTGTCGCTCGCCCCCGCCGCCGCCTCCCTCGTCTTCCTCTCCTACGCCATGGGCACCGCCTCCTCGGCCGCCGCCGGACGCCTGGCGGCCCGGCTGGGCTGGACGAAGGCGCTGGTCGCGGCCCTGGCCGTGACGGTGGCGGGCTCCGTGCTCACCGCGCACCCGTCGCTGCCGCTCATCGTGACCGGGTTCGCCGTACTGACCGCCGGGTTCTTCGCCGCGCACGCCATCGCCAACGCCTGGGTCGCCGCCGAGGCGCCCCCGAGCTCCCGGGGCCGCGCCGCCGGCATCTACACCCTCTGCTACTACCTGGGCAGCGGCCTCGGCGGCACGGCGGGCGGCGTCGTGTACGGGCACGCGGGCTGGTCCTGGCTGATCGGGCTCACGTCGGCCTGGCTGATGCTGGCGGTCCTCGCCGTCCTCATGACCCGCCGCTCAAGGTGACCGTCACCCCGATCTCCGCGCCAGGCCGCGGGCGCGGGTACGCGGAGACGTAACTCACGGTCGGCGGGCCGCGACGCCGCAGGCGGACGGGCGAGCGCAGGCGGACGGGCGAGCGCGAGGGACAGCCGGCCGGGTGCGGCGGACGGAGCGGCGGGACGGTGGTTCAGGGGGTGGAGCAAATCGAGCGTTCGAGGGAGTCGGTCAGCCACAGGTGCGTCGCGCCCAGCGTGGCCGCCTCCCCGCTCACCTCGCCCACGAGCCGCCAGTACCGCCGCATCCGCGGGTCGCCGTCCGCCGCCACGTTCGCCAGCAGCTCCCGCCGGAACGCCGGGGTGTCGCCGCTGCCCCGCACCGACGCGTGCGCCGCCACGAACCGGTCGAGCTCCGGCCCCACCCGCGGCCGCTCACCCGCCAGCACCAGGGGCAGGGCCAGCGCGCACGCCTCGGCGACCCCGTTCATCAGCTCGTCCTCGTCGGCGATCAGCTCGACGTTGACCCGCGCCCTGGCCAGCAGGCCCCGCAGCAGGGACCGGTCGCCGACCAGGCTGACCAGCTCGGCGTACGCGACCACCTGCGGCGGCGTGGGGTCGGCGGGCGGCTGGGGCACGACCATCGCCACGAACCCGGCGAACACCTCCTCCGACACCGGCGCCACCATCGTGCGCCGCCAGAAGTCGACCAGCGCGTCGCGGGCGGCGTACCCGCGCTCCACCGCGGCCAGCAGGTCCAGCCGGACCGCCCGCTCGGCCGGGCTCGCCTCCTCGACCGCCCGCAGGCAGG
>NZ_JBSFTC010000205.1:0-21221 GCF_053590415.1 Nonomuraea sp. NPDC003201 | reverse complement strand
GCACGCTGGCCAAGGGCGCGCAGACCAGGGCGTGGGCGCTGGCCAGGCGCTGCCCGGGCGTGTCGACCCCGGCGCTGGTGGAGCTGGCCACGCCCGAGCTGACGCCGCGCCAGCGGGAGATTCTCCAGCTCGCGGCCGCCGGGCTGACGAACCGGCAGATCGCCGACCGGCTCACGCTGTCCACGCGTACGGCCGCCAATCACCTTCAGGCGGCCTACGACAAGCTCGGCGTGAACGACCGCACCCAGGTGGGCCGCCTGCTGGCGGCGCTTTAGATCAGTTTCAGCAGGCCGTCGTACAGCGCCCGCCGCTCGTCCTCGGCCAGCGCCTGGTACGGCCGCGCGGCCCGCAGGTTGGTCTCCGCCTCGATCCGCGCGCGGGCGGGCCCGTCCCGCAGGCCGACGATCTCGGCCGCGGACAGGCCCTCCGCCTGCCAGGCCCGGGCGTGGGCGTCGGCGCGGTGGTAGCGGAGGACGGCGAGCCGGTTGAACAGGAGCAGGCCCGGCCCGCTCCCCTCGGGTTCGTAGGGAGGTGCGACGAGTTCGAGCGCGCCGCCCGGCAGCCGCTCGGCCCCGTCGAGCACCCTGCCGGTCAGGTGGACCAGCCGGGGCAGGTCCTGTCCTGCCCAGCTCCGGCCGGCGGCGGCGCCGTGCGCCTCGTACAGCGCCCGGATGAACGCCAGCCCCGAGGCCGTCGCCCTCAGAGCCCCGTCGTGGTCCTCGGCGAGGGTGCCCTCGCTCAGGTGCTCCCGGATCCCGGCCTCTCGCTCGGCCGCGTCGCGGTAGCGGTAGACGGCGCTCAGGCCGGTTCGGGTCAGCGGGCGCAGCGGGAGCACGAACCTGAGGTCGTACAGGAGTCCCGTGCTCACGCCGGCGGTCTCGGCCAGTGCGGTGATCGCTTTGCGAGCGGAGGCGTGCACGTTGACCTGGGCCGCGTCGATGACGGGCGCGATCGCCGCCGCATACTCAGATATTTCCCGAATTTCCGGCATTGTCCGCCATTATGCCCGCGTTCGTCGGGTTGCAGAATGATCGCATGACGGAGGCTATCCAGGTCGAGCCCATGCCGACCGCCGTGCGGGCCGCCAGGTTGATCATGATCCTCGACGTGGCCCTCGGCCTGTTGGGGATCGTCATCATGATCGACATCGGGGCCGTCATCTTCAGCCCTGCGTACGTCCTGCTGCTTCTGTATGCCGTCTTGACCACCGCGCTCATGGTCTGGCTGGTCTTCCGCTGGTCGTCGCGGAGGAAGGCGGTGCGCTGGGGCGCCGTCGCCCTCGAGGGAGTCCTCGGCGGCGGCAGTTTGATCTTCAGAGCGGCCGACGGCGACCTCACGTGGACCACACTGGCCGGGCTTCTCATCCCGCTGGCGGTGGTCGTCCTGCTGCTGAGCCCGGCGGCGGGCCGCTGGTTCGATCGCTGAGCCCGGTGTCGCGCGTTCCGGCGATCAGACGGGTGTGTTCGCTGATCGCCGGTGCACGGCACCACGATCCGGGTCTTAGCCCTTGCTCCAGATCGCCGCGATGGTGCTGCCCTCGGTGTCCAGGACCTCGGGACGGTAGCCCAGCGCCTTCAGCTCGGTGGCCTTGAGCGTGTAGGTCAGCTTGGACAGGTTCAGGTACTCCTTCAGGCCGGTCGCGCTGCCCTTGCTCCACACGGTGGTGTAGAGCTTGCCGGGCTCGACGGCCATGAGGACGGGACGCAGCCCCTCCTTGGTCTTGGCCAGGAGTTCCTTGCCGCGCTGCTCGACCGTCTGGCCGGTGGTCACCTGGACGGTGCCCGTCGCGGCCCCGGCGACCCAGACGGCCGCGTAGAGCGGCTTCTCGACCGTGCCGTAGACGTCCAGCGAGGCGACGCTGAAGCCGGCCGCCGAGAGCTGGGCGTTGGCGGACGCGAAGACGTCCTTGGTCATGCCGAGCTTGGACTGGACCTTCTCGGTCGTCTTCTCGAAGACCGCCGCGAAGATGGCGCTGGGGCCCGTGCCCGTGCCGGTGATCATGGACGGCACGAAGCCGCTCTTCGCCTGCTCGGCGATACGCGTCGGCAGGTCGGTCGCCGACAGGCCCTGCAGGACGCTCACCTTGCGGGTGGTGTCCTTGATCCAGACGGACGTGTACTGCGGGTTGGCGGCGTTGGTCACGCTCAACGCCTCGGGAACGTAGCCGGTGCCGAGCAGCTGCTTGACCTTCTTGAGCTGCTCGGTCGGGTTGAGGCTATCAAGGGAGAGCCAGTCCAGCAGCGGGAGGCTCTGGACGCTCTTGGTGGTCTCGGTGGACTGCTGGGCGCTCGCCGGGGTCGCGATGGCCAGCAGGGGAGCGACTGTCGCCGCCACAGCCGCAGTGATGGCGACGGTCCTCGGGGTCCTCATGATCCTCCTCGGGTAAAGGGTGTCCGTTTCTGGACAGTGAGTGACCATAACAAAGGATGAGCGAGAGTTCACCGGATGTGACCACATACGCCGCGATCTGCGTCAGAAAGCTGGGGGCCCAGGTGTCAGGATGACTGTCAACCCGGGACGGAAGGGATCGTTCCAACATCGTGGGGGTCCGGTACGGTGCCAGGCGTGAATGCGGGCATCATCGGGCAAGCCGCCGGCCTGTTCGCCGTGACCAATATCGACGACATCGTCATCCTGGCGCTCTTCTTCGCCCAGGGGGCCGGGCACCTGCGGATCGTCCTCGGGCAGTACCTCGGCTTCGCCGGGATCCTCGTGGTCGCCGTCGCGGCGGCCTTCGGGGCCACGTTCCTGCCCGAGCCCGCCGTCCCGTACCTCGGCCTGCTCCCCCTCGCCCTGGGCCTCAAGGCGGCCTGGCAGGTGTGGCGCGACCGCGCCGACGGCGACGACGACCCGCCCGCGCGGGGCGGCGGGCCGAAGGCGCTGGAGGTCGCCGCGGTCACCTTCGCCAACGGCGGCGACAACATCGGGGTCTACGTCCCCGTCTTCGCCACGTCCGGCACCTCGGGCATGACCGTGTACGTGGTCGTCTTCCTGATCCTGGTCGCCGTCTGGTGCCTGGCCGGGAGGTTCTTCGCCACCCGCCCGCTGATCGCCGGGGCGCTCAGCCGATGGGGGCACATCCTGCTGCCCCTCGTCCTGATCGGGCTCGGCGTGGTCATCCTCGTGCAGGGTGGCGCTTTCGGCCTCTGAAGTCCGCTGAAGTCCGCCGAGAGCTGAAGATCGCGTACCCTGGCAACCCCCGCGGCTACGCTCGCACCATGACAGCTGCCTGGGAGCCCACGGCGGCGGGAGTGCTGCGGCTGCCCTCGGGCCGGCTCGTCCGCGGCCGGGGGCTGCGCCGCCCGCTCCCCGAGGGGCCTCTCCCCACGTTCGCCCTCTACCTGCTGGGCCGCCGGCCTCCGGCCGTCGACTGGGAGCACCGGTGGGTGCGCTGGCCCGACTTCTGGCTGCCGTCCGACCGGGGCGCGGCGGCCGGCGCGTTCCGCGAGGCGTGGGCCCGCGCCGAGTCCGAGCGCGTCGAGGTCGCGTGCGGCGGCGGCCGGGGCCGCACCGGCACCGCCCTGGCCTGCCTGGCCGTGCTCGACGGGGTGCCCGGCGACCGGGCCGTCGCCTACGTGCGCGAGCACTACGACTCGCACGCCGTCGAGACCCCCTGGCAACGCCGCTACGTCGCGCTATTCGACGGTTCTTAGGATCTGCTCGATCGAGGTGGTGCGGGCGCGCAGTTCGGCCAGGTCGGCGGCCATCCGCTGCTGGGCGTCCATGGTGTTCTCGGCGAGCTGCTCGAACCGGCGCACGAGCTGCCGCAGGTCGTCCGCCTGATGGGCGTCGAGCTTGGCCTTGCGCATCTCGAACATCCCCACGGCGAAAAGGGCGATCAGGAAGCCGACCACGAGCAGCACCCCTAACGAGAAGATCGCCGCGGGCCAAGAATCGATCATCAGGAGTGCTCCTTGGGTCCTGGACCCTTCCCCAGGTCCGGCCTGGTGAGGGTCTTGGCCGCCTCGGCCAGCGCCGACGCGGTCAGGTGCAGGCTGAAGTCCGCGACCTCGTAGTACTTCATGGCCTTGCCGTCGTCGGACAGCTCCAGGGTGCCGACGATCAGCCCGGCCGCCTCGAGCCGTTGCAGATGCATGTGGAGGAGCGGGCGGCTCACCCCGATCTCGCGGGCCAGGTGGCTGACGTAGTCACGCCCCTCCGCCAGCACCGCCATGATGCGCAGCCGCAGCGGGTTGGCCAGCGCCGCGAAGATCTCGACCAGGTCGTCACCCGTCGGCCCCGGCACTGTCATGGCTTCCCGTCACGTGTAATAATTTCCTTACACGTGACCCTAGCACTCAGGTGGCGGTCCGGGAAAGCTCAGGGCTGGGGGTCCCCGCGCGTTCCTGCGGGGACGGCGACCGGGCGCCGAGGGCCAGTCCCAGGGCCAGGCAGACCAGCGGGATCGCCGGGATCACGTACCGCACGTCGAAGGCCGCCAGGAACGGCGGCGAGCAGACCAGCGCGAGCGCCGTGACCCCGGGCAGCAGCGCGTCCCACCGCCGCCGCACCAGCGCCGTCGCCAGCGCGCCGACCAGGGCCAGCATGAGCAGCGGGAACGGCACGTACCCGAATCGCTGGTACGCCCGCAGCCACCCCGCGAACGGCTCCACGACCCGGGTGGCGGCCGGCCCGGCCTCGTACGACTCGGCGATGCCGCGTACCGACTCGCTCAGCGGCCGCTCCGCGGAGGGGAACTTGTACGGCGTCTTCTCGTCAACGGCCGTGCGCTCCCAGCGCAGCAGCTGCGTGAGGTCGGTCGCGACCGCCGCGGCGTAATCGACGGGCTGGGCGAGGATGGCCGCCCTGGCGAACTCCCCGGCGAGCTGGTTGCGATTGGCCGTCCCCGGCACCTTGAGCAGGGGGGAGAAGCTCTCCCACAGCCAGTACGGCGGGTACGGGCGCTGCTCCACCGGCATGTTCGGGCAGAGCACGGCCAGCCGCTCCGGAGGCTTGATCACCGAGCAGTCGGCGAAGCTCATGGTCCTGGACCACAGGAAGTTCCCGTCCGCCTCGGTCAGCGCGAACTTCCCCTTCTCCACCTTCGCCCAGGTGGCGTACGCGCCCAGCGGGATCGCGCCCGCCACCAGCAGCGCGACGAGCGGGCGCCAGCCGTACCGCCGGATCAGCAGGTAGGCGGCCGTGAGGATCAGCAGCGGCAGGCCGACCGTCCTGGTGATCCCGGCCAGGCCGAGCAGCAGGCCGCCGACGGCCGCCGTGGTGGGGGTGACGCGCCAGACCACGAGCAGGATCGCGACCGTGACCAGCACGACGAAGACCGCGTCCGCCATGATCATGTGTTCGAGCAGCACCAGGAACTCGTCGTACAGCAGCGGGGTGACCAGCAGGGCGGCGCCCCAGCCCGGCAGGCCGCGCCGCCTCAGCAGCGCGTACACCGCCACGGCCAGCGCCAGCATCAGCAGGTGCTGCAGGACCGTCACCAGCGTGAGGCTGTGCGCGGGGCGCAGCAGCGCCAGCAGCAGCGAGTAGCCGGAGGGCCTGGTGGTGCCGGGGGTCAGCTCCTCGCGCAGGAAGGCGAACGAGTCGCCGTAGAAGAGGATCGACGGAGGGTATCCGAGCACGGCGAGCGCCCGCAGCGCGATCGCGGGCAGCAGGGCGATGACCAGGGCGCGATGTGCCAAGGTGGATCCGCTTCCTCGTGTGTCCGGGCCCCCACAATAGTGGGTGAACCGGGCATCAGCCTGGCCTGATAGGTCAGTTCTGCTCAGGCAGGGGATCGACGAGGATCGCCGGGTCCAGATTTCGCAGGATGCCGGGGCGGTCGGTGAGGATCGGCCACTGGGTGGCCCGCGCGCATAAGATCACGTGTCCCGCGGTGATGTCACTCGACCCGTCGAGGATCTCGGCGATGTCGGGCACCTTTCCCGCGGTGAGGTCGTCGACCTGGACTGCGGAGCTGCTGATCAGATCGAAGAGTTCGACTTTCGTGGCGAGCGGGACGATCGAATAGACGAGGGTGAGTGCGGTCGTGGGAATGCACAGCCCGCCGCCCCGATAAAGACACAGCGCCGCGATGCTGCGCGAATGATTCGTTTTGGCGACCGCGATGTCGACGAGCGCTCCCACGTCGAGAACGCGCCCAGGAAGCATGGTCAATCCTCTTGATTCCGATGCAGGCCGAGCCTGAGCATCATGTCGTCCGAAATCCGGTCCACCTTGAGGGCGTCGGCCGCTCTGTCGAGGTCGTCGCACTGCAGGTTCCAGCGTTGGATCAAGATGGTCGCGTGCGTCATGTTGCCCACTTCGCGCTCCACCGCGGCGCGAATCACTTCGGAAATCATACGGCCATCGGATCGCGCTTTTTGATGAACCGCATCAAGTGTCGCCTTGTCTAAATTTACGATGATTGATGCTGTTTCCCCGGATTGTGCCCTGGGTTCGGCGGAAAGGCGGGGAGCCGACATAGGCCAGGACGGTGCGGCGGGGGTGTCAGGGGCCTTGTCGTTGTCCGCGGAATTCCGCCGTGATGGAATGGGGATCGCCATGCGCACGACGGTAGTCCCATAACGCCGCCGCCGATAGTCACCCATCGAGATCGGGTGGTCACAAGGGCCTCCGGAGGAGTCACATGTACCGCGTCACGGCGAAAGACGGCACGTCCATCGCGTTCGACCGGCTGGGCGTCGGCCCCGCGATCGTCCTGGTCGGCGGCGCCGCGGTTGACCGCTCGGCCAACGCGCAGCTCGCGCACGAGCTGGCGGAGCGGTTCACCGTCTACAACTACGACCGGCGCGGCCGGGGCGAGAGCGAGGACACCCTCCCGTACGAGGTCGACCGCGAGATCGAGGACATCGCCGCGCTCATCGCCGAGGCGGGCGGGGCGGCGCACCTGTTCGGGATCTCGTCGGGCGGCGCGCTCGCGCTCGAAGCCGCCGCCACGGGGCTGCCGATCGCGAGACTGGCCGTGTACGAGGTGCCCTACGACGTGGCGCCGGACGGGCCGCGGCGCTCGCGGGAGTACACCGACCGGCTCCGCGCGCTGCTGGCCGAGGGCCGCCGCGGCGAGGCGTTCGCGCTGTTCATGGTGACGGCGGGCGCCACCGAGGAGATGGTGGAGCAGGCCCGCGAGTCGCCGATGTGGCCGGGCCTGGAAGCCATCGCGCCCACGCTCGCGTACGACGCCGCCTGCCTGGGCGACGGCCACCCGCCCGCCGACCGCCTGCCCGGCATCGCCTGCCCCACGCTGGTGGCCACGGGCGGGGCCGCCGCCGACTCGTTCGTGGGCGGCGGCGGCGACTTCTTCGCCCGGGCCGCCGACGCGATCGCGGAGCTCGTCCCGGGGGCCGTGCGCGAGACCATCGAGGGTCAGGCGCACATGGTGGACCCGAAGGCGCTGGCCCCGGTGCTCACCCGCTTCCTCGGACAGTAGACCCAGCACTACTGCCTGGCCCGCCAACCTGCGGATACCGTCAGAAAGTGCTCAACCGGACCGCGCTGGAGGCGCTCACGCAGCGGCCGCTGCCTTTCCTGGGCTCCGCGTGGCCCTGGCGGTGCGCGGCGTACCTGCTGGCCAGCGCCGTCCCCGGCGTGGCCGTCGGGGCCGCGGTGTTCGCCACGATCCCGCTCGGCGTAGTCGCGGCCCCGGTCGTGCTGGCGCTGTGCCTGCCGCTCGTGGCGTGGTTCGAGCGGCGCAGGCTGCGGCTGGTGGACGGCGTGCCGCTGCCCGAGGTGCCCGGCGGGCGCGGGCGGGAGGCCGGGCTGGCTGTCATCACGGTGCTCGCGCTGTGGTGGATCGATCTGATCATGCTGGGGTTCACGGTGGGCGGGCCGGTGGTGCTGATGCTCTCGCCGGTCGTGCAGCCCGAGGCGGAGCCCGGGGTCGCCGCCGTGGGCTCCGTGGCGGGTGTGCTGCTGCTGCCCGTCGCCGCGTACACGATCACCGCCTGGGGCGGCGCCCGAGGGGCGATGGTACGCGCGGTGCTCGCGCCGCAGGGCTCCGAGCTGAACGAGGTGCTGCGGTCACGGGCGCGGCTGGTGGACGCGTTCGAGACGGAGCGCCGCAGGATCGAGCGGGACCTGCACGACGGCGCCCAGCAGCGGCTGGTCTCCCTGTCGATGGCGCTCGGCATGGCCCGGCTGGACCTGCCGGACGACTCGCCCGCGGGGCGGATGGTCGGGCAGGCCCACGAGGAGGCCAAGCGGGCGCTCGCCGAGCTGCGCGAGCTGATCAGGGGCGTGCACTCGCAGGTGCTCACCGACCGCGGGCTGGGCGCGGCGGTCCGCGACGTGGCCGGGCGCTCGCCCGTGCCCGTGGACGTGGACGTGGAGCTGGCCGGCCGGCTGCCCGCGCCCGTGGAGGTGACCGCGTACTACGTGGTCAGCGAGGCCCTCGCGAACCTGGCCAAGCACAGCCGGGCCACCAGGGGCGCCGTCACCGGGCGGGTCGATGGCGGCACGCTGGTCGTGGAGGTGCGCGACGACGGCGTGGGCGGAGCCGACCCGGCCAGGGGCACGGGGCTGACCGGGCTGGCCGACCGGCTGGCCGTGGTGGACGGGAGGCTGTCCCTGTCGAGCCCGATCGGCGGTCCGACCCTGATGAGAGCGGAGATACCGTGCGCGTAGTGATCGCCGAGGACGCCGTCCTGCTGCGGGAGGGCCTGGTCGGGCTGCTCGAACGCTTCGGCCACACCGTGGCCGCCGCCGTCGGCGACGCGCCCGCCCTGCTCGCCGCCGTCGCCGAGCACCGCCCCGACGCCGTGGTGACCGACGTGCGCATGCCGCCCGGCTTCGCCGACGAGGGGCTGCGAGCGGCGCTGGAGCTGCGCGAGCGGCATCCGGACCTGGCCGTCCTGGTGCTCAGCCAGTACGTCGAGCAGACCTACGCCGCCGAGCTGCTGGAGCCGGGCGTCGGCGCCGGGACCGGCTACCTGCTGAAGGACCGCATCGGCGACGTACGCGAGTTCGTCGACGCGCTCGACCGGGTGGCCGCCGGGGGCACGGTCGTGGACCCGGAGGTGGTCCGCCAGCTGCTCAGGCGGCGCCGCGACCCGCTGGCCCGGCTCACCCCGCGCGAGCAGGAGGTGCTCGGCCTGATCGCCGAGGGGCGGGCGAACGCGTCGATCGCCAAGGAGCTGTTCGTCACCGAGGCGGCGGTGGCCAAGCACATCGCGAACATCTTCGCCAAGCTCGACCTCCCGCCCGCCGCGGACGGGCACAGAAGGGTGCTTGCGGTGCTCGAATACCTCAAATGACGCGGCTTGAAAGTAGGGTGCGTTGGCATGAACGAGCAATGGCAGGAGGTCGGCGACCGTGTCTATGTCCGGCGCCACAAGTCGTACGACATGAACGTGGGTCTGGTCGTGGGCGACGGGCACTGCCTGGTCCTCGACACGCGCGCCTCGCACAGGGAGGCCGGTGACCTGGTCGAGGCGGTCAGGAGGATCACCGCCAGCCCGTGGACGGTCGTCAACAGCCATTCCCACTTCGACCACTACTTCGGCAACGCGATCTTCCGCCCCGCCGAGATCTGGGGCCACGTCAGGTGCGCCGAGGAGATCGAGCAGTACGGCGAGGAGCAGCGCGCCGTAATGATCAAGGGGCGGCCCGAGCAGCGTGAGGAGTTCGAGGAGATCACGATCGTGCCGCCGGACCACACGTTCACGAGCGCGGCCAGCCTCGACATCGGCGGACGGATCGTGCATCTGCAGCATTTCGGGCTCGGGCACAGCAGCAACGACGTGGTCGTGCACGTGCCGGACGCGGGCGTGGTGTTCGCGGGCGACCTGGTGGAGGAGGGGGCGCCGCCGGCGTTCAGCGACTCGTACCCGCTCGACTGGCCGCTCACCACGGCGGCGATGCTGGACGAGCTGCCCGACCAGGTGATCGTGCCGGGGCACGGCGCGGTCGTGGACCGGGCGTACGCGCAGGCGCAGCAGGCCGAGCTGGCCCTCGTGGCCGAGCTGGCCAGGCGGGCCCACGTGGAGGGCCTGCGTGACCTGATCAAGCTCTTCCCCTATCCGGAGGACGTGGCCAGGCAGGCGATCGAGCGGACCTTCCTGCAGCTGGATGTCTGAGTTATATTGCAAAGTGCAATATGGAGGGAGGCATCATGGCGCAACGCCACAGCTTGGTCGGCCTGACCGTGCTGGCCCTGCTCACCGTGCGCCCGAGCCACCCGTACGAGCTGCACCGGTTCATCATCGACACGCACAAGGACTACATCACCGGCCTGCCGCGCAGCCTCTACCACGCGGTGGAGCGGCTGGCCAAGGACGAGCTGATCGTCCCCTCGAAGACCGACCGCGAGGGCCGCAGGCCGGAGCGCACGGTCTACGAGATCACCGACGAGGGCCGCAAGGAGCTGGTCACCCGGCTGCGGCAGCTCCTGGAGAAACCCGATCCCGACCGGCGCGCCTTCGTCGCGGCCGTCTCGCTCATCGGCTGCCTGCCGCTCGCCGAGGCGCAGCGGGCGCTGCGCGGGCGCGCGGCCACGATCGAGGGCGTCCTCGCCGGGATGGAGGCCCACCTGCGAGCCATGGCCGACAGCGGCCTGCCCGCGATCCTCATGCTGGAGGTGGAGTGCGAGCAGGCGCTCTACACGGCCGAGCTCGGCTGGATCAGGGGGCTGCTCGACCGGCTCGACAAGGGAGAGCTCGACTGGGAGACCCCGGTCGAGATGTGAAAAGGGCCGAGATGTGAGAAAGGCCGCCGAGGTGCGCCAACACCCCGGCGGCCGGAAATCCGAACAAGGCGCCTGCCCTGCCCGAACTCGCATTCACAGGATAGGCGCCGCGACACAGGGAGCAGTGCCATGTCCACAGAGATCGTTCGGCTGCTCGCGCGGATCGCGGAGACCTGGAACTCCGGGGACGCCGAGGGTTACGCCGGGCTCTTCACCGAGGACGCCGACTACATCACGTTCTTCGGCCGGCACCTGGAGGGCCGGCAGGCCATCGAGGAGGCCCACCGCGAGCTGTTCAAGCTGGACATCAAGCTCGAAGGGGGCGGCGGCGAGCCGCTGATCAAGCCGCTCACCGACGACGTCGCGCTGGTGATCACGGGCGGCGGCTCGTCCGTGAACGGCGGTGCCGACCCGGGCCGCCGGTCCGTCATCACGCTGACCGCGCTCCGCACGGCCGAGGGCTGGCGCTTCGCCTCCTTCCAGAACACGCGGGTGAGCGCGCCGTGAGCAGGCGGCTCATCGTCGAGGTCACCGGAGTGATCGAGGCTCCGGTCGAGCGGGTGTGGCCGGAGATCGTACGGGCCATACCGAGGACGGAGCTGGGCGAGCACGTCCTGGCCTACCAGGGCGGCTGGTGGTACCGCGGCGAGTGGTCGGTCACCCCCGACCACGGGGGCACGCGCCTGGTCCACCGCGTGTACGACGTGGCCGGCCACCACTGGGCCGTCGCCCTGGCCAACCGGCTGTTCATCGGGTTCCGCGAACGCACGCGCCGGTCGTTCGCCGAGGGCCTGGCCCACATCGGAACCCGGTTGGGCTGCGCCACCAGGCTCGCCTAGGCTGCCGGTCATGGAATGGGGACCGCTGACGGGAGACGACGCCGAGGCTCTGGCCGAGCTCTGGGCCGCAATGGAGGCCGAGGACAGGACCGGCGAGATCCACGACGTCGACGAAGCGGCGGAGCAGGTCTCCAGCCACCTCATCGATCTGGACACGGGCACGCTCGCGGCCAGGGACGGCGACCGGATCGTGGCCTTCGGCTACCTCCCCGTCAGGCAGACCGCCGACGACCTGCACATGATGCGCCTTTCGGGCGGCGTGCACCCCGCCTACCGCGGGCAGGGGCTCGGCAGGCGCATCATGGACTGGAGCATCCGGACGGCGCCGGGGGTGAGCGAGCGGGCTCACCCCGACGTCCCTCTGGAGCTCCACGTCGACGTCCCCGACGGCCGGTCCGACCTCGCCGCGCTGGTGGAGGGGGCCGGACTCACGGCCGTACGGTGGTTCGCCCGCATGGAGCGGAGCCTGTCGGGCGACCTGCCCGCGGTGCGGCCGCCGGAGGGTGTCTCCATCGTCGCCTGGTCGCCCGAACTCGACGAAGGCGCCCGCCTCGTGCGCAACGAGTCGTTCCTCGACCATTGGGGCAGCGTGCGGCACACGTCCGAGAGCTGGCGCGCCATGATGACCGGCTCCAGGAACTTCCGCCCCGAGTCGTCGTTCGTGGCCCTGGCCGGTGGCCGCGCGGTCGGGGTGCTGATCACGCACTTCTTCGAGGCCGCCGCCGCCCGGCGCGGCGAGCGCCAGGCGTGGATCCAGATCATCGGCACGCTGCGGGAGTGGCGCGGCAAGGGCGTGGCGAGCACGCTGATCGGGCACGCCCTTGCCGCGTTCGGAGATCAGGGCTACGAGAGTGCCGGGCTCGGGGTGGACGCCGACAACCCCACGGGGGCCGTGAACGTGTACGCCCGCGCCGGTTTCGAGATCACCAAGCGCAGCACCACCTACGCGTTGCCGATCAAGCCAGCCTGATCTTCCCCTTCGAGACCTTGATCTTCTTGCCGGCGAGCGGCTTCTTGGCGGGGCCGTTCACCACCGCGCCCGTCGAGGCGCTGAACTTGCTGCCGTGGCACGGGCAGTTGATCGTGCCACGGCTGACGCTCGCCACGGTGCAGCCCTGGTGGGTGCACTTGGCGCTGAAGCACTTGTAGACGCCCTTCCTCGGCTGGGTGATCACGTACCTGCCCTGGACGATCTTCCCGCCCCCTACCGGGATGCTCTTGGTGGTGGCGAGGACGGGCTTGGCCGCCTCCGCTTCCGCCTCTGCCGGGCGCGGCCACAGGAACACGACTCCTGCGCCCGCGGCGCTGCCTCTGGTGATCAATGCGCGGCGTGTGAGCATTGTTGCCTCCTTCAACCACTCACACGTTTGCAGATCTTCAGTGGTTCAGGGGAAATTTGGCGATAAATCCGGAATCTGCGTACACGAGCGTGCCGCCGTGCAGGTGCGCGATGTCCCGCGCGATCGGCAGCCCCAGCCCCGCGCCGCCCGCGTCCCTGGCGCGTGCCTCGTCCAGCCTGGTGAACCGGGCGAACACCGCCTCCCGCTGCTCCGGCGGGATCCCGGGCCCGTCGTCCCGCACCTCCAGCACGGCCTGGTCCTCCTCGGCGCGTACAAGCACCCGAACGGTGGAGGCGGCGTGCCGGACGGCGTTGTCGGCCAGGTTCGTCATCAGGCGGTCGAGGTGGGCGCGGGAGCCCTTCATGACCACGTCCGGCTCGATGTCCAGCTCCAGGCGCACCTCGGGCCGCCGCCTGGCGCGTACCGACTCCTCGGCGGCCACCTGGCCGAGGTCCAGCTCGGCCGCGCGCAGCGGCTCACCCGCGTCCAGCTTGGCCAGGATGAGCAGGTCGGCGGCCAGGGACTGCAGGCGTTCGACGTCGGCCAGCGCCTCCCTGGTCAGCTCGCTGGGCTCGGCCAGCTCCAGGCGGGCGCGCAGGGTCGCGATGGGGCTGCGCAGCTCGTGCGCCGCGTCCGCGACGAACCGCTTGTGCGTGTCCACGGCCGTCTCCAGGCGGTCGAGGGTGCCGTTCACGGTGGTGGCCAGGGAGGCGATCTCGTCCTTGGAGCCGGGTACGGGCACGCGCTGGTGCAGGTCGCGGGCCGTGATGTCGGCGACCTTGGCCCGGATGGCGGCCACCGGGGCCAGCGCGCGGCCCACCGAGAGCCACGTCATCCCGGCCACCACGAGCAGCACGGCGGGCACGCCGGGCAGCAGCGCGCCGTAGAGCGTCTGCAGCGCCTTCTCGGCGCCCTCCAGGGGGACGCGCGACCAGAGCATGGCGGGGCCGCCCACGGTGGCCACCTCGACGCCGGCGACGGCGTACTTCTGCGGGGCCGCCCACTCGGTGGTGGAGGTGCTCTTGTCGTCGGTCAGCAGGACGTCGGGGTCGGCGATCGCGGCCGTCGTGCCGTCGCGCAGCTGGACCGTGCCGCTCTTCCCGACGATCGCGAGCGGCTCGCCCCGCTTGGTCACGTCTTTGGTGATGGCGATCGAGCTCTTGCCGAGAGTGTCCGCGGGCGCCGTGACGCCGGGTGAGAGCGGGGTGGCGCGTACGAAGTCCAGCGTCTCCGCGTACGGCGCCGCCGCCACGGCCTTCCTGGTGGCCTCGGCGCCGGCGTTGTTCTCCAGCGTGCCGCGCAGCACCGCCACCAGCGCCAGCGCGGCCAGGCCCAGGGCGAGGGCCACCACCAGGGTCGCGGCGGCGGTCGCCCGCAGCCGTACGGACGAGAGCGCGGCCGACGCCTTGCGCAGTGGGCTCATGCCGCCTCCAGCCGGTAGCCCGCGCCGCGGACCGTCATGAGCGTCGTCCGCCCGAAAGGCGTGTCGATCTTGCGGCGCAGGGCGCTGATGTAGACCTCGACGATGTTCGGGTCGCCGTCGTAGGAGAAGTCCCAGGCCTGGGCCAGCAGCTCACCCTTGGACACGACCTCGCCGGACCGGCGGGCCAGCGCGTGCAGCACCGCGAACTCCTTGGGCGTCAACCCGATCTCCACCTCGCCCCTGCGGCACTTCAGCCCCGCCGGGTCGATCACCAGGTCGCCCACGGTGATCGACACGGGCCGCTCCCGCCCGCCCCGCCGCACCAGCGCCCGTAACCTGGCCAGCAGCACCACGTACGAGAACGGCTTGGCCAGGTAGTCGTCGGCCCCGTTGTCGAGCGCCTCGGCCTCGTCGTAGATGCCGTCCTTGGCCGTGAGCATCATGATCGGCGTCCAGTCGCCCGCCTCGCGCAGCTTGGCGCAGACGGCGTAGCCGTTCATCCTGGGCAGCATCACGTCCAGGACGATCACGTCGTACGCGTTCTCGGTGGCCATCCACAGGCCGTCACGCCCGTCGTGGGCCAC
This sequence comes from Nonomuraea sp. NPDC003201, assembly GCF_053590415.1. NCBI lineage: Bacteria > Bacillati > Actinomycetota > Actinomycetes > Streptosporangiales > Streptosporangiaceae > Nonomuraea > Nonomuraea sp. NPDC003201. The sequence goes on along the minus strand of NZ_JBSFTC010000205.1, from coordinate 6,393 downwards.
GTCCACGGCGAAGCCCTCGCCCGCCAGGCCGCCCTTCACCAGGTCGGCCAGCCGCTCCTCGTCCTCCACCAGTAGCACTCGCACACCGACCAGGGTGCCTCAGGCCACCTAAAGCCAACCTGAAGATCATTTAGGGCTTCTTCAGGATCACTTCAGGTACGCCGGGCCAGTCTCGGAGATGTTCGACCGATCTCAGTGAGGAGAACCCATGTTCAAGCGTCGTCTCGCGCTGCTCGGCGCGGTCGCCGTACTCGCCATCGGCGGCCTGACCGGCTCCGCCATGGCCGACGAGACCCCGGGCACCGCCGGCGCGAAGGTGACCTGCAAGACGGCCGACGGCAAGACCGTCGAGGTGGCCGAATTCGCGCGAGCTGTCCCGGCCGACAAGATCGTCGGACCTGACGGCAAGGTGCGCGAGTTCAAGCCCAGCGACACGGTGAAGGTCGACGCCCTGCCCGACGGCGAGGCGCCGCCGCTGGATGGGGCCCGGGCCGGGACCGTCACGCAGGAGGGCGAGGGGCTGGCGGTGACGAAGGCCGTGCCCGTCCCGGAGGACGGCGAGATGCTGGAGGTGACCAAGACCGTGCCCCTCCCGGAGGACGGCAAGCTGCCCGACAGCGTGCAGGCCATGCCCGCCCAGCCCGCTCAGCCGGCGAAGCCCGGCGAGAAGCTGGACGCGCCGTCGGTCGGTATCAAGGCGGTAAAGATCATCTGCGAGAAGACCGACTAGGTCATTCGGGGAATGACGGGTGCGGTCCGAGCGCCCAGTACTCGTAGAGGCCGTGGCCGACGAGCCCGTCGTACTCGAAGCGCCCGACGGCGTCCACCATGCCCCACATCCTGGCGGCGTCGTCGGGCAGCCGGTACGTCACGCCCTGAACGACCGGCCCTTCGCCCTGGTACATGCCGTGCTTCCAGTCCGGCTCCAGGCCGTACCCGGTGCCGACCATGAGGTGCACCGGCAGGATCGGGGTGCAGCGCACGTCGAACGGCTTGCCGCCGGGAGGCGAGAAGGTGATCGTGGCCTCCACGACGTCGCGGGTGCCGGGGGCGTAGACCGGGCGGTAGTCCGGTCTGCCGAGGTATTCCTCCTCGCGGCCGTCGGACCACACGCGTACGGCCTCCTCCAGCATCCGGCGGCCGCGCTCGTCCTCCTGGATGATGCAGAGGATGGCGTGGTCGTCGAACTGCATGGGCGTGTAGAGCCAGTAGAACGTGCCCGCGTTCTTGGTCTGGATGCCGGGCGGCTCGGGCTCGCCGACCGGTCTGATGCCCCAGGAGCGGTCCCTGGTGCCCTGCCAGCGGTCGGGCGTGACCGGTATGTCCTCCTCGCCGATCCTGATATTTCCGGACCAGCGCCCCGTCTGCGCCAGGCGTACCGAGTCGAACATGACCCGCTCCTGCCACCGCAGGAAGTGCCGCGGCTCCAGCGTCGCCGGGATCGTGCCCTCCCAGAGCAGGTCGAAGGACAGGCCATGCTCGTTCGGCTCCAGGACCACCCTGAGCCGCTTGAGCCCTTCGAGCACCTCGACGCGGAAGGGGCCGATCTCGGTGTTCATCCGGTCGGTACCCAGCTCGCGGGAGGCCCGTACGACGCGGTGCAGATCTCCGTGGCGTACGCAGGCGAAGGCGTCGGTGACGCCCAGGTTGGGGTACTGGCCGAGGCCGACGATCAGCATGAGCTCGTCGGTGCCGGGGTGGCAGTTGAAGTAGTAGCGGTCGTAGAAGTTGCGGTCGGAGGTGGCGACGTGCCGCATGACCTGGGCGGCCTGGTGGACGGGGTAGTCGTCTAAAGGAGACAGCGCCATGCCGGGTTTGTAGCAAGCGCTTGGTGGTTCGTCAACGGGGGTCCGGAAACGGGAAGCGCGCCCCCGGGATCAACCGAGGACGCGCTTCCCTTCCGGCAGCACCGGATCAGGACATCTTGCGGGATGCCTCATCTGCCTTGTCGGACACACGGCCCGCCATCCGGTCCGCAGACTCGGCGGTCCTGTCGGCCTTCTCACTGGCCCAACGTGACGCATCGGAGGCGGAGTCCTTCATGTGCTCGGTCCACTGCTGGGCGTTGCGGCGGTAGAACATGTAACCGATCGCCCCCACCGTGAGGCCGGTCAGCAGAACGAGCGTCGGCCATCGCCGCGACCGCGTGGGCGTGGGGTCGATCTTCCTGGCCGCCGTGATCAGCATGGAGCTGACCCTCGGAGCGACCTGATCCTCGAACCCGTGCGCCGCGGAGTGAATCCGTGGCGCCGCCCAGTAGCGGGCGTCCTCGAGGCGCTGGGCGGCGGCCATCTTGGCCTGGTCCGCCACGGGCGCCATCAGGTGGCCGGTTCGCACGGCCCGGGCCTTCATTCGGCCCGTCCACGTGGCGGGTACCTCTATGACCACGCGGCGTCTTTTCATTGTCAGGGACACGACAACCTCCCCTGTCGTTGGGGCCCCGAGCCTGACCTTCCCTGGACAAGGCGGCTCAATCATGGCGAGCCGTGGGAGGATGGCTCTGGAGGCCTTACGGCCATAGTCCTCAAACCATCACAGAACTAACCCTGTACATAGAGGGGGCGGCTGTCTCGTGGCTGAGAAGCTGATCGCAAACCTGCAGACCAATCGTGGAAATATCAAGGTGGAGCTCTTCCCCAACAGAGCCCCGAAAACGGTGCGCAACTTCGTCGAGCTCGCAGAAGGCTCGCGAGAGTGGACGCACCCGGGCACCGGGGAGAAGAGCACCGCGCGCTACTACGACGGGACGATCTTCCACCGGGTGATCTCCGGATTCATGATCCAGGGCGGCGACCCGCTCGGCCAGGGCACCGGCGGCCCGGGCTACGAGTTCGACGACGAGATCCACCCGGAGCTGTACTTTAACCGCCCGTACCTGCTGGCCATGGCCAACGCGGGCGTCCGCTTCGGCAAGGGGACCAACGGGTCCCAGTTCTTCATCACGGTCGTGCCTACGCCGCACCTGAACGGCAGGCACACGATCTTCGGTGAGGTGATCGAGGGCCAGGACGTCGTGGACGCCATCGCCAAGACCCAGACCGACCGCCGGGACCGCCCGGCGGAGGACGTCGTCATCGAGTCCGTCACCATCGACCGCGTCCCCGCCTGACCCACCACCCACCCCCGCCCCACCCACAAGGCCGTGGGGCGGCCCCACCCATGCCCCCACCGGCCACTCCTCAGGCCGGCCGGGGCTATATCCCGCCGGGCGCTTATCCGCCCGGCCCGGGGTCACATCCCCACCGGGCGCTTCATCGGTCCGGCTTGGGGCTACATCCCCACCGGGTGCTCATCGGTCCGGCTTGGGGTCGTATCCCCCTTCGGACGTATCTCGGGAGCCTCGGGGCCGTGTCCCCATCGGGCGGTTATCGGGCGTCTCGGGGTCGCATCCCCACATCGGGTTGTCGGCGCACTGGCCGCCGCACGATGGCGCCGGGCTCCAACGCACTCCACCTCGCCGACGCGGCGCAGTGAGAGTGGGCGTGGCGTCTCGATGGTGCGGCGGTGTGGTTGTCGCCGTGCGGTGGCGCCTGGCTCCGCCGTCCGCCGCCCGGCAGCCGCTGGCCGCGTTCCGCTGGTCGGCGGCGGGGTTCGGGGTTAGGGGTGAGGGGTGGGGACACGCGGGTACGGCGTACAAGCCATAGGCTTTCGGTCATGACCAGCCAGCCGCCCAGCCCGCCCCCGCAGCCCGAGCAGCCCGCTGAGGCAGTGCCCACGTGCTACCGGCACCCCGAGAAGGAGACCTGGGTCCGGTGTCAGCGGTGCGAGCGCCCCATCTGCCCCGACTGCATGCGCGACGCCGCCGTGGGCTTCCAGTGCCCTGAGTGCGTGGCCGAGGGCAACAAGGGCATCCGCCAGGCGAAGTCCACCTTCGGCGGCAGCGTCGTACGCACGCCGATCGTGACGTACACGATCCTGGCGCTCACCGTCCTGGTCTTCGGCGCCCAATACCTCACCGGCAACGCAGTCGGCCAGGCACTGGAGATGTGGCCGCCGGCAGTCGCGGAGGGTCAGTATTACCGTCTGATCACCGTCGCCTTCGTGCACAGCACCGACAGCTTTCTCCACATCCTGTTCAACGGCTGGGCGATCTTCGTGATCGGCCCATATCTCGAACGGGCCTTCGGGCATCTCCGTTTCGCGGCCGTCTACTTGCTCAGCGCGCTGGGTGGTTCGGTGCTCGGCCTCTGGCTCGACCCGCTGCCCACGGCCACGGTCGGCGCCTCGGGAGCCGTCTTCGGGATGTTCGGCGCCATGTTCGTCGTGGGCCGCAAGCTGAAGCTGGACGTGCGAGGCATCACCTTGGTGATCGGGCTCAACCTGGTCATCACCTTCGTCATGCCTGCGATCTCCGGTCTCCGCATCAGCTGGACCGGCCACGTCGGCGGCCTGATCGTCGGGACGTTGCTCGCGGCGGCGCTGGCCTACGCTCCCAAGAACAGCAGGACCCTGTGGCAGGTGCTGGCGATCGTGGGAGCGCTGGCCGTGCTGGCCGTGCTCGTGATGGTCAGGGTGTCGGCCATCATGAGCGCGGTGTGACTTCCCCAGGCTGTGGAAAAGGCTGTGGAAAGAACTAACGCCAGCGGGTGGAAAGCACCACCCCGAAGATGATGAAAACAAACCCGATCAGCAGGTTCCAGTTCTGGAGGTCGCTGAGGAAGGGCGCGCGTGGTGCGACGTAGTAGATCGCGATCCACAGGATGCCGATGATCCACGCCGCGACCATCGTGGGTGCCAGCCAGCGGGGGCTGACCTTGACCTGCTGCGATCTCTGCGGCGGGGTGTAGACCGCCTTCTTGCGAGCCTTGGGCTTGGGCACTGGTAACTCCTGCTGAGGGCCTGGGCTTCCGGATCGTCCACAGGCTCTTCGGTAAGCCTAATTGAAGTGTGGTCAAGGATAGCCGCCACGCGCGGGACATGGCGATCCCCGGTTGCGGCTTCTGACCCGAATACGCTGATCGCATGCGGGCCACGCTGCGGGCCGTGGGAGAGACGAGCATCACCGCGGGCCTGATCATGATGCTGTTCTGCGCGTACCTGCTCTGGGGCACCGGCGCGTACACCCAGAGCCAGCAGCGGCTGCTCCAGCGCCAGTTGGCGACGCGGAAGGCGGTCAAGCCCGAGCCGGGCAAGCCGATGGCGCTGCTGCGCATCCCCAAGCTGGGCCGCGACTACGAGTACGCCGTGGTCGAGGGGGTGGACACCGAGAACCTGAAGAAGGGCCCGGGACATTACCCGGACAGCGCCATGCCGGGTCAGGTCGGCAACTTCGTGGTGTCGGGGCACCGCACCACGTACGCGGCCCCGTTCAACGAGATCGACGAGCTCGAACGCGACGACGAGATCGTCGTGGAGGCCGGCGGCACCACGTACACGTACCGGGTGACCTCTCAGGACATCGTGACGCCCGACGAGGTCGAGGTGTTCGCCCCCGTGCCCGGCAAGCCCGACATCCGCCCTATCCGGGCCTTCATCACGCTGTCCACCTGCCATCCCGAATACTCGGCCGCCGAGCGCCTGATCGTCTACGGGGTGCTCAAGGACGCGTCCGAGGACGAGGAGTGACATGTACGCCTGGCTCTGGCGCAACCTGCCCGGCACCACCCGGACCAAGCTGCTGACGGCCGCCGTGATGGTCGCCGCCGCGGGGGTCGTACTCTGGTATGTCGTGTTTCCGCTACTCGAGCCCATGGTGACGCTCGACGAGGTGAGCGTGAGGAAATGAGCCGCGTGCTGGTCGTGGACAACCACGACAGCTTCGTCCACACCATCGTGCAGTACCTTCGCGGGCTGGGCGCCGACTGCGACGTACGGCCGCGCGACGACGTACGCGTGAGCGACGCCGACGGCTTCGACGGCGTCCTCATCAGCCCGGGCCCGGGCACCCCCGAGGCGGCCGGCGTGAGCGTGCCCCTGGTCCACCACGCGGCCGAGAGCCGCCGCCCGCTGCTCGGCGTCTGCCTCGGCCACCAGGCCATCGCCGTCGCGTACGGCGCCACCGTGTCCCGCGCGCCCGAGCTCGTCCACGGCATGACCAGCCCCGTCACCCACGACGGCAAGGGCGTGTTCGAGACGCTGCCCTCGCCCGTGCGGATGACCCGCTACCACTCGCTCGCCGTGCTGCCCGAGACCGTCCCCGACGTGCTCGACGTGACCGCCCGCACCGGCGACGGCGTCATCATGGGCCTGCGCCACCGTGAGGCGCCCATCGAGGGCATCCAGTTCCACCCCGAGTCCGTGCTGTCGGAGCACGGCCACCGGCTGCTCCAGAATTGGCTGCGAGGAATCTTGTAACAAATGTCCCCCGGCGAGCGACTACCAAGTGAACGTCCCCGCCGTTGCCCCCGAGCGGCGGGGGCGTTCTTGTGTCAGCGACGACATGAAGAAGGGCCG